>SKOF01000176.1 GCA_007120155.1 Thioalkalivibrio sp.
GCGCGGGCATTGGCACCGAACCCGAGTCCGTCGGAGATGCCAGCGGCGATGGCCAGCACATTCTTGAACGCGCCGCCGAGCTGCACCCCCAGCACATCGTCGCTCAGATAGACCCGCATGCACTCGCCGTGAAACCACTCCGCCACGCGCTCCGCCACCCCGGGGGTCACCGAAGCCACCGTGAGCGCCGTGGGCAGGCCGCGGGCCACTTCCTTCGCGAAGCTCGGCCCGGAGAGCGCGGCACACGGGTAGTTCACCCCCAGTTCGTCGGCCACCACCTGGTGCAGCCATTGTCCGCTGTGTTCTTCCAGACCCTTTGTGGCCCAGATCAGGATGCGGCCGTCCGTGCGATAGGGGGCCAGCGCCGCGAGCACTTCCCGGAAGGCATGGCTCGGCACGGCCACCAGCCAGGCGTCCGCCCGGCGCAGGGCAGCGTCCAGATCAGCAGTGGTCTCGAGGCCCGGGGGGAAAGGCGCATCCGGCAGATAGCGGTGATTGCAGCCGGCCTCGGCCATGGCGGCCATGGCAGCGGCATCTCGCCCCCAGAGGCATACGGCCCGGCCCTGCCGGGCAAGGTGAATGGCCAGCGCGGTGCCCCATGAGCCGGCGCCCAGCACCGCCACGGAAGCCTGACCGGGCAAGGCGCTCACGGGACTCAGTGCGCGGCATCCGGCGCGGCTTCGGCCGCGTCGTTTTCCTGATTGCGCTGCTGCAGCTGCTGGGCGTAGAGCATGTCGAAGTTCACCGGGGCAAGCAGCATCTGGGGAAAGCCCGCCTTGATCACCAGGTCGGAGATCACCTCACGGGCGAAAGGAAACAGGGTATTCGGACAGTACGCCGCCAGCAGGTGATTGAGCTGATCGTCCGGGAAACCGCGGATCAGGAACACGCCGGCCTGCTTCACCTCCACCAGGTAGGCGGTCTCCTCCTGGGACTGGCTGGTGACCGTCAGGGTCAGCTCCACCTCGTAGAGGCCCTGCTCGTCCAGCTTGCGCGCCTGGCTGTTGAGCTGCACGTTCGTGTCGGGTTTCCACTCCCGGGTGAACACCTGGGGCGAACGGGGCGACTCCAGGGAGACGTCCTTGAGATAGAACTTCTGCAGGACGAACTCCTGCTGGGGCTGGGCGTCGCCCGGAGCAGCGCCCGGGGTTGTAGGTTGCTGACTGTCAGTCATGAACGGCTCCGCAAAGGTAGGGGACAAGGTGGGAAGTCAGGCCGCACATGATAGGCGGCGGACGCGGGGCGGGCAAACACGGAAGGTCTGCCGCCGGGCCCAGGAGCCTGCCGGACTTAGGCTGCTCAGGGCCGGATACAGGAGGCCTGACCCCGGGGCGAAGGCGGAGGTCGATCGGGCTGGGCGGTTCGCGGCGGGGTCGCCGCTCCTACTCGGTGACGGAGCGCCTGCCACAGCGTGGGAGCGGCGGCCGCAGGATAAAGGGTGGGTAGAGATATGCGGGCCAGACAAGGGCCCCGCGCATGGAGGTGCGGGGGATAAGGTCCGCAACGGGATCAGGCCCCGAGGACACCCTGCACCCACGCGACGATGGTCCGGGCATCCATGGCACCGCTGGTGCGCGCCCGCTCCCGGCCGTCCCGGAACAGGATCATGGTGGGGATGCCGCGGATGCCGTAGCGCGTGGCGGGTTCCGGGTGCGCCTGCGTGTCCAGCTTGGCGACACGCACCCGGGGCTCCAGTTCCCGGCAAGCCTGGGCATAGGCGGGCGCCATGACCTGGCATGGCTGACACCAGGGGGCCCAGAAATCCACCAGCACCGGCAGGTGGCCACGGGTGATCTGGCGCTCCAGGCCGGCTTCATCGAGGTTGGCGGGAGATCCCGCAAACAGGGGTTCATGACAGTGCCCGCAACGGGCCTCGCCGGCCGGTCGGTCCGGCGGCAGCCGGTTGACGCCGCCGCAATGGGTGCAGACCACGTGGGGCGTGTCGCTCACGCCCCGGTCAGTCCGAGCAGCGGATCCAGCCGACCCTCCCGGTCCATGGCCGCCAGGTCGTCGTAGCCGCCCACGTGGAAGTCGCCGATGAAGATCTGCGGCACCGAGGTCCGGCCGCTGCGGGTTTCCATGGTCGCGCGCTCGCCGGGACTTTTGTCCACGCGGATCTCCTGGTATTCCACCCCCTTGCCGGAGATCACCTGGCGGGCCCAGGCACAATAAGGGCAGAAGGCGGATGTGTAGATCACCACCGGTGAAGACATGATTGGAGAAGTCCTTATTTCTTGCTGAGGGGGAGATTGGCGTTCTGCCAGGCGACCACGCCGCCGTGCAGGTTGATGACGTTGGCGAAGCCGTTGCTGCACAGGATCTCGCTGGCCTGGGCGGAACGGTTGCCGGTCCGGCAGTAGACCACCACGGACTTGTCGCGGTATTTCTGCAACTCGCCCATGCGGTTCTTGAGTTCCTTGAGCGGAATGTGGCGTGCGCCCTTGATGCGGCCCTGGCGCACTTCCGCCTCTTCGCGCACATCCAGGACAAGCCCGTCCTCCTGGTTCAGGACACGCACCACTTCGTTGGGCCCCAGGGCCGCGTACTTGCGGGTAAGGCGCTTGAACTCGACGAAGGTGATGGTCGCCAGCAGCACGGCCAGAGCGACGAAAAGAACGGGGTTATTGGCAACGAACTCCTGATACTGTTCCATGACGTACGCGTGCTCCGGGGGCGATGGTGATGTTCAGACCGAGCGGCAGAATACTTCCTGCATCATGCCGATCAGGCGCAGTGTACGCGCATCACCCACCCGGTAGTAAACTCGGTTGGCGTCCTTTCGGGAAGCGAGGATACCCTTGTCCCGCAGGATCGCCAGATGCTGCGAGATGTTGCTCTGGGAGGTTCCCACGTTGTCAACAATCTCCTGAACACTGACCTCGCGGTCGCCCAGAATGCACAGGATCTTCAACCGCAGGGGATGGGACATGGCCTTGAGCGAACGGGAGGCCCGCTCGATATCCTCTTCCTGGGTCATCAACTCAGGGTGCATGGAGGCGATATTCATATGCGACATTGACCTCGTTTCGGGCCCGTAGGCGGTGCGCCGGGCGGACAACCCTGTGTAATATAATTATTAACTGATAAAGTTATATGCCTGCCCCGAAAAATTCAACTTTTCCCTTGCGGCTATTGGTTTCGGCCCGGACGCTGGCCGTGACCGTGCTGATCGCGGCCCTGTTCACGATCGGCGTCGCATCCGGCGCCGAGGACAGGACCCGCGTCGCGGAACGGCTGGAGGAGGTCCGCCGGGAGATCGCCGCGATGCGGGACCGGCTGGAGGCCGCCCAGGGTGAAAGGGGCCGGATCGAGGCCGCCCTGCGGGAGACCGAGACCCGCATCGGGCAGGCGGACCGGCAGCTGGCCGAGGTCACCCGCGCCGCGGACGAGGCCGATGCGCGGCTGAAGGCGCTCGAGGCGGAGCAGCAGCAGGAACGCGAGCGGCTCGCCGGTCAGCGGGAACAGCTGTCGCGCCAGCTGCGCGCCGCCTACCTGGCGGGCCGCCAGGACCGATTGGCCCTGCTGCTCAACCAGGAGGATCCGGCCGCGGTGGGGCGCCTGCTGGTGTACTACCAGCGCTACAGCGACGCCCATGGGGCGCAGATCCACGAGGCCCGCGAAGCCCTGGAAACGCTGGCATCCATCCGCCGCGAGGTGGGCGAGGCACGGGAACAGCTGGCGGCGGAGCGCCGGCGCCAGCAGGCCCTGCGGGACCGGATGGCGGAGGGACGGGAAGAGCGCCGGCGCCTGCTGGCGCGCCTGGAGCAGGAGATCCAGGCCACGGGTTCCGGCCTGGAGAGGCTGGAAGAGGACGAGCAGGGGATGGCCGAACTGCTGCGCTCCCTGGACCGGGCGCTGGAGGACATCCCGGCCCACAGTCAGCTGGACGAGCCCTTCGGGGAGCGGCGCGGCAAGCTGCCCTGGCCCGCCGAAGGGCCGCTCAGGGCGCGCTTCGGCACCCCCCGCGGCAGCCAGTCCGGGCTCGAATGGCGCGGCGTGGTGATCGGTGCGGATGCAGGTGACCCCGTGCACGCCATCCATCACGGCCGCGTGGTCTTCTCCGACTGGATGCGCGGCTTCGGTCTGCTCACCATCATTGATCACGGCCAGGGTTACATGAC
This sequence comes from Thioalkalivibrio sp., assembly GCA_007120155.1. Lineage (GTDB taxonomy): Bacteria > Pseudomonadota > Gammaproteobacteria > Ectothiorhodospirales > Ectothiorhodospiraceae > Thioalkalivibrio_A. The sequence continues at coordinate 4,122 of SKOF01000176.1, forward strand.
CCTCTACGGCCATAACCAGAGCCTATATCGCAGCCCCGGGGACTGGGTCCAGGCGGGCGACCTGGTCGCCAGGGTGGGCGAGGGGCCCGACCCGGACAACCAGGGGCTGTACTTCGAGATCCGCCAGCAGGGCAAGCCGGTGAACCCCGGGCGGTGGTGCGACTCTAATGTGAAGATCGCCGCTCCCGCATCCGGCCGTTAGCCCGCATATCTCACTGCCGTTCGTAGCGAGGGCGTCTGGATGCCGCTTTGGCGGGCCGCAGTAGACAAATTAAGGTGGTGAGATATGCGGGCAAGACCCCGGCTGACCCCCGGACCCGCATGTACATCCCCGTCCATCGTGGGTGACATAGGCGGGTCACGCCGTCGATGTTATGATCGGCTTATATTGAGGTCCGCGCGCCCCGGCCGCGGACCGCGACACTGGAGATCCATAAGTATGAAACCGACCATTCGGATGAGCGTGGGCATCCTCACCGGCATCGTGCTTGGCCTTGCGCTCAGCATATCCTTCGGCGTGTTCGCCAATAAACAGGGCGGCCAGGAGGCCATCCCGCTGGAGGATCTGCGCACCTTCACCGACGTCTACATGCGCATCAAGCGCAACTACGTGGAAGAGGTGGATGATGCCACGCTCCTGGAGAATGCCATTCGCGGCATGCTCTCCGGTCTCGATCCCCATTCCAGCTACCTGAGCAAGCGTGACTTCCAGGACCTGCAGATCGGCACCAGCGGCGAGTTCGGCGGCCTCGGTATCGAGGTGGGCATGGAGGACGGCTTCGTCAAGGTGATCGCCCCCATCGACGACACCCCCGCCAGTCGGGCCGGGGTGCGCGCCGGCGACCTGATCATCCGCCTGGACGACCAGCCCGTGAAGGGCATGACCCTCAACGAGGCCGTCAACGTGATGCGCGGCCCCAAGGGCTCCGACATCACCCTGACCATCATTCGTGAAGGCGCTGATCAGCCCATCCGGATCACCCTGACCCGCGACACGATCCAGGTGCGCAGCGTGCGCAGCGAGATGCTGGAACCCGGCTTCGGCTACGTGCGCATCAGCAACTTCCAGTCCAAGACGGCACAGAACCTGGTGGACGAGGTGCAGAAACTGCAGCGCGACGGCAACGGGCTGCGCGGCCTGATCCTGGACCTGCGCAACAACCCCGGTGGCGTGCTCAATGGCGCGGTGGGCGTCTCGGATGCCTTCCTGGAGGAGGGCCTGATCGTCTACACGGAGGGCCGCACCGCCGATGCCCAGTTCAGGTACCAGGCATCCCCGGGTGACGTCCTGAGGGGAGCCCCCATGGTAGTGCTGGTCAACGAGGGATCGGCCTCCGCCTCGGAGATCGTGGCCGGCGCCCTGCAGGACCATCAGCGGGCGGTGGTCATGGGCACGCGCACCTTCGGCAAGGGCTCCGTGCAGACCATCCTTCCGCTGCGCCAGGACACCGCGCTCAAGCTGACCACGGCGCGCTACTACACGCCGGACGGCCGGTCCATCCAGGCCGAGGGCATCGATCCGGATATCCGGCTGGAACGTCTCAAGGTCAGCCAGGTGGACGGCGAGGAAGGCAGCATGCGTCCGGTCACCGAAGCAGACCTCTCGCGCCACCTGCAGCGCCAGCGCGCTGCCGAGGAAGCACGCGAGGACGACAACGGCGAGCGGGCCTCCCTGGCCCAGCGTGACTATCAGCTCTACGAGGCCCTCAACCTGCTCAAGGGCCTCACGATCCTCCAGGCCCGAAGCTGATGCGGGCCGCCAGTCGGCGGCTCGCTGTGCTGTGGCTGGCGGCCCTGGCCTTCTGGGCCGCGCAGGGCCACGGGGGGGAACCCCGCCCCTTCGTGGCCATCATCATCGACGACCTGGGCAATCAGCACGAGGCGGGCCTCCGCACGCTCGCGCTGCCCGGGGCCCTGACCCTGTCCTTCCTGCCGCACACACCCCATGCCGAGGTCCTGGCGATCCGGGGGCACGAAGCGGGCAAGGAGATCATGCTGCATCTGCCCATGCAGGCCGGTGACGACCGGCCCCTCGGGCCCGGCGGCATCACCACCGACATGGACCGCGAGACCCTGCGTGACACCCTGCGGACCGCGCTGGCCTCGGTGCCCCATGCGCGCGGCGTGAACAACCACATGGGCAGTCTGCTCACCCGGCAGCAGGAACACATGGACTGGTTCATGGCCGAATTGGGCAGCCACGACGGCCTGTACTTCGTCGACAGCCGCACAACGGCGCAGACCGTCGCCCAGCGCACCGCACTGAGCCACCGGCTGCCCGCCACCCGGCGGCATGTGTTCCTCGACTGGATCCCCGACGACGAAGCCGTCGTGGAGGCGGAGATGGACCGCCTCCTGGCACTGGCCCGGCAGCAGGGCCATGCCCTGGCCATCGGCCACCCCCATGGGTCCACTCTGGCGGTACTGGAACGACGGCTGGCGCAGATGCACGAAACCGGCGTCGAACTGGTCACCGTCAGCGACTACCTGCAGAGAAAGAAGATGGAGGCAAACCGGTTATGGCACGCATCCTCATCCCTCTCGCCAACGGCTCCGAAGAACTCGAAGCCGTCACGCTGATCGATCTGCTGCGCAGGGCCGGGTTCGACGTGGTCACCGCCGGCCTGGAACCGGGCCCGGTGCGATGCTCCCGGGGCACCATGCTGCTGCCGGATCAGACCCTGGACGAGGCCGAAGGCGGCGACTACGACCTCATGGTCCTGCCCGGCGGCCTGCCCGGCGCCGACCACCTGAACGCCGATCCGCGCATTCACCGGCTGCTGAAGAAACTGAGCGAACAGGGCCGCTTCGTGGGTGCCATCTGCGCGGCGCCCAAGGTGCTGGCCGATGCCGGTCTGCTCAAGGGCCGCAAGGCCACTTCGTTCCCGGGCGTGCTGGAGGGCATGGAACTGGGCGACGACACCACCCTGACCGCCGAGACAGTCCAGCGCGACGGCAACGTCATCACCTCCCGCGGCCCCGGCACCGCCATGGACTTCGCCTTGGCGCTGATCGAACTCCTCGCCGGCCCCGAGAAGCGCCGGGAGGTGGAAGAGCCGCTGCAGCGCCCTGGCGGGCGTCAGGCGTAAGGCGTTGTGCCTCCCCGCATGGGTCCGCTGCGCTTGACCCATCCTACAGGAGCCGTCACCCGCCACCGGGGCCAGACGGTAGGATGGGCAAAGCGAAGCGTGCCCATGCGGGTGGCGGAGTCAGGGAGGCAGGGGCCAGGCCCGGGGCGGGTGGCCAGCATCGCATCGTCATCTGTCGTCGGCGTTGTGCCTCTCCGCATGGGTCCGCTGCGCTTGACCCATCCTACGGGAGTCGCCACGCACCACCGGTGCCAGACGGTAGGATGGGCAAAGCGAAGCGTGCCCATGCGGACGGCGGCGGCAGGGAGGCAGGAGCCAGGCCCGGGGCGGGTGGCCACCATCGCATCGTCACC
>SKOF01000277.1 GCA_007120155.1 Thioalkalivibrio sp.
GCATGCGGGTCTATCTGAGCGACGATGTGCTGGGGGTGCAGCTCGGCGGCGCGTTCAAGAATGTGCTGGCCATCGCCGCTGGCATCTCCGACGGACTCGGGTTCGGTGCCAATGCCCGCGCAGCGCTGATCACCCGCGGGCTGGCCGAACTCATGCGCCTCGGCGAAGCGGCGGGCGCGCGGCCGGAGACGCTGATGGGCCTTTCGGGTCTGGGCGATCTGGTCCTCACCTGCACGGACGACCAGTCGCGCAACCGCCGTCTGGGCCTCGCCCTGGGCCGGGGCGAGAATCTGGACACGGCGCTGACGCAGATCGGGCAGGCGGTGGAAGGGGCCCGCACGGCGCGTATGGCGGTCTCCAAGGCCGCCGAGTTCGGTGTGGACATGCCCATCTGCCACCAGGTGCACCGGGTGCTCTACACCGGCGTGTCCACCATCGAGGCGGTGGGGGAGCTGCTGGGGCGGGACAAGAAGCCGGAGTTTTAGTTGAAGTACGAAGTGGGAATTGGGAAGGGAGAAGATAAGTACGAAGTGGGAATTGGGAAGTGCGAAGTTGAAAGGCCTTTACTTCCTACTTCCAAATTCACACTTCTTACTTCTTACTTCTTACTTCGCCAAGCCGGCGAAGCCGGCTTGTCGCCACGCCTCGTACACCACCACCGCCACCGCATTGGACAGGTTCAGGCTGCGGCTTCCGGGCACCATGGGGATGCGCAGCCGCTGCTCCGCGGGGAGCGTGTTCAGCACGTCCCGCGGCAGGCCGCGGGTCTCCGGGCCGAAGAGGACCGCGTCGCCCCGGTGGAATGCCGGCGCCGAGTGGGGGCGTTCGGCACGGGTCGTCAGCGCGAAGAGTCGCACCGGTTGGACGGCTGCCGCGAAGGCCTCCAGGCTGTCATACTCTGACACCTGTGCGCTGTCGCGATAATCCAGTCCGGCCCGCCTGAGCCTGGATTCATCCAGCGAGAATCCCAGCGGCCGGATCAGGTGCAGGCGGCAGCCGGTGTTGGCGCACAGGCGCATGATGTTGCCCGTATTGGGCGCGATCTCCGGTTGAAAGAGGACGACGTCAAACATGTCCGCAAAGGCTCCCAAACGCGACCCGCTGGCCATCGACTTCTGCGGTCTGCAGTTCGCCACTCCGCTGGTGCTGCTCTCCGGGTGTGTAGGCTTCGGCGAGGAGTATACGCGGGTGGCCGGGTTCTCCAACCGTGACGCGGGCGCCGTGTGCCTGAAGGGCACCACCGGGCAGCCGCGTCTGGGCAACCAGCCGCACCGGGTGTTCGAGACGCCACAGGGGATGCTCAACGCCATCGGCCTGCAGAATCCCGGGGTGGACCGGGTGGTGGAGGAGATCCTCCCCACGCTGGATTTTGACGAAACCCGTTTCATCGCCAACGTGTCCGGCTCCACCATCGAGGAGTACATCCAGGTCACGCGCCGTTTCGACGCCTCGCCCGTCGATGCCATCGAGATCAACATCTCCTGCCCCAACGTGAAGGAGGGCGGCGTGGCCTTCGGCAATGACCCGGACATGTCCGCCCGGGTGGTGGCCGCCTGCCGCAAGGTGACGGACAAGCCGCTGATCACCAAGCTCTCCCCCAACCAGACCGACATCGCCGAGAACGCAAGGCGCTGCATCGAGGCCGGCACCGACGCGTTCGCGGTGATCAACACCCTCATGGGCATGGCCATCGACGCGGAATCCCGGGAGGCGGTGATCGGCAACAACCAGGGCGGCCTGTCGGGCCCGGCCATCAAGCCCATTGCCCTGCTCAAGGTGCACCAGGTCTTCCAGGTGGCGCGCCCCCACGGCGTGCCGATCATCGGCCAGGGCGGCGTGGCCTCGGCCACGGATGCGCTGGAATTCCTTATCGCCGGCGCCTCGGCCGTGGGCGTGGGCACGGCGCTGTTCTACGACCCGCTGGTCTGCAAGTCCATCAACAACGGCATTCGCGGCTATCTCCAGCGCCACGGGCTGGAGCACGTGGATCAACTGGTGGGGACGCTGGCCCTGAACGGTTCAGCGAAGGCGTGCAGGGACGAGGGAATCGAGGGATGAAGAATGAAGGCAGAAGCCTGAACTGAACACATCCTGATCCCGGGCCGGGCGTTCGGCCCGGCGTCCGGGTTCGCCGGGGCTCGCCCGTACCCCTCTGGCGCGACCGTGGCCGGCACGTTTGATCCGTTCGTGATCCCCATTGTCACATAGGGCGGCCCATGGCCGCCGGATGGGGGGTGCATGGGGTCCGGGGGCATCGATGTGGCGGGCATGGCCCGCCCTATGTGGGTTCTCTCCGGTCATAGGGCGTCCCATGGGCGCCGAGCCTCCAGTGCCGGTATCCGGCGCGCGCGCTTCGGGTGGTGGAGGAGCGGCCGGATGACCGCACGTCGGCGTGTCGCTACCGCTCAGGCGCAATCTGCAAAAATTCTTTTTTATAAACAACCTGTTGTGTCTCTTATCCAAAGACACACAACGATTGTGTCAATGTCTGCCCTCGTCGTAATATGTGAACCGCGTCTCATGTGGGGTGCGATGCGGTTCACGTTAATTGGGTGTTCGGGGGGCGTGGCGCGGACATGCAGGGGTTCGGGGGAGAGGTGCGAATCGGCCGCGCGAGGCCGGCCGTGGGCCTGTGCTGGGGGGCGCAACTGGCGTTCAGTGTGGTGGATGTCCGCGACGGCCGGTGGCGCTTGCGCGCAAGCCACAGCGAAGCCCTGGCGGACGACCCCGATATCCGCACGCGAGCGCTCTCGCGCTGGGTTTCCAGGGAGCGCCTGCGGCGCTGTCCGGCAGTACTCACCCTGGCACCAGGCACTTACCATCTCACCAAGATGGAGCGCCCGGCGGTGCCTCCCGAGGAGCTGGCCGCCGCGGTTCGCTGGCGTGTGCGCGAGGCGCTGGATTATCCCCTGGAGGAGGCCGTTACCGACGTTTTCGAGGTGCCTGCCCAGGGAGGTGCCGGTCGCCCGCCGCTGGTGTACGTGGTGGCGGCCCGGGCGGCGCCCCTGCGCGAGATGGTGGCGCTTGCCCGAGCGGCAGGGCTGCGCCCCTGGAAGATCGACGTGGCCGAACTGGCCCTGCGCAACCTGGTGGAATGGGATGAAGCCGGTGCCGAGACGGTGGCCGCCGTCTACCTGATGCCCGACCGGGGCATCATCCAGATCACCCGGGGCGACGTCCTGTACCTGTCGCGAAATCTCGAGTACGGACTTGAGGCACTGGCCCGTGCCGACCTCCATGAACGGGTCGCGCTGGAGCTGCAGCGCACCATGGACTACTACGACAGCCATTTCGGCGCTGCACCGGTCAAACACCTGCTGGTGATGCCCGGGGGCGAGGTCGCCTCGAGGCTGGCCGAGTCCGTGGGTGGCAGCCTGGGGCTTGCGGCCCGGGTCTGGGAGGCCGGCCCGCACATGCCGGAGGGCGCCCGCTCACCTGAGTTGACCAGCGATGCCCTGCTCGCCCTGGGCGGCGCCCTGAATCCTCCGGGAGGGCACGCATGAGGCAGCAGGTCAATCTATACGGGCCGTCTCTGCTGGGGCCCACGGCCCGTTTCTCCGCCAATCGGATGGGTCTGGTGCTGGTGGTTGCCGCAGCCCTGCTCGTGGCAGCCGCGACATGGCAGCAATGGCGTATCACCGAGGCCCGCGCGGCCGCCGGAACAATGCAGACCGAGCTGACCGCGCTCAATGCCGAACTGGAGCGCCGCGCAGCGGCGCTGGCGGCCCGCGAGCCGGGAGAGGCTCTGTTGCTGCAGGTGGAGCGGCTGGAGCGGGAACGTGCAGCCAGGCATGCCCTGCTCGACCGACTGGAAGGGGAAGCCATGGGCAACACCCGGGGTTTTTCCGCGCATCTGGAAGGCCTCGGCCGCCAGCACCCGGACGGTCTGTGGCTGCGGCAGGTGCACCTGAGTGCCGGCGGGCGCCGCCTGGGCCTGGAGGGCGGGGTCACCGAGGCGGAACTGCTGCCACGCTATCTGCACGCACTTTCCCGCGAGCCGGCCTTTGCCGGTACCCACTTCGACAGCTTCAGCCTGCATCGGTCTGAGACGCCGGACGGATATCTGCGCTTCACCCTCACCACGCCCTGCTACGACGAAACAGGCCGGCGTCTCGAAGGCGCTGACTGCCCGGCCGGAATCCGGGTCGAGGGTCAACCATGATGCGGCTCTGGCGGCAACTGGCGACCCGGGTGAACGCCATGGCCCTGCGCGAACGCATCCTGCTGCTGAGCGTTGCCGTGGTGGTGCTGCTGCTGGCCTTTGACGCACTTTGGCTGGGGCCGGCCCAGCAGACCCTGAGGGCCGAGCAGGCGCGCCTCCAGCAGTTGCAGGATCAGCGCACCACCGTTCAGGGCCATCTGGATGACCTGGCGCGCCGGGCGGCCGAGGATCCGGAAGCCGCGATGCAGGCGCGTCTTCGGACGCTTCGGGAGGAATTGGGCCAACTGGACGAGAGGCTGCACGACAGCACCCTGCGTTTCGTGCAGCCGACGCAGATGGCCGGCGTGCTCGAGGATCTCATTCTCGGCGGCGAAGCCCTGACCCTGGTGTCCATGCGCAGCGAACCGGCCCGCCCGGTGTCCGTGCCGTCGCGGGAAGAAGGGCTCCCGGTGATCTACCGCCACGGACTGGCCGTGGAGCTTCGCGGCGATTACCTGGCCCTGGTGGATTACCTGCACATCGTGGAAGCCATGCCCTGGGGCCTGTTCTGGGAGGCCCTGGAGGTGCATGCGCAGGACAGCGGCCCGAGACGTTTCGTCGTCCGTGTATTCACCCTCGGTCTGGAGGAGGACTCGCTCGGTGTTTAAAGGCAGTGGCAAGTGGCGAGTGGCAAGTGGGAAGGGGGTGATTCAGGCGACCTCCCTGGTGGCTCCTGCCCTGTGGCTGCTGGTTGTGTCGGCGGGTGTCGGGGCCGATATGGTGCGCGATCCCACCGTGCCGCCCCGGCTGACACCGCCCGCGGCGCAGACGCCCGCACAGGTGCGCGGCGACTACGTACTGCAATCCACGCGCGTGTCCGGCGACCTGCGCAGCGCCGTGATCAACGGCCAGGTGGTCACTCCGGGCGAGCGCGTCGACGGGGCGCTGGTCCTGAGGCTGGACATTGCCGAAGCCCGTTTGCGGGATGGGCTTGGCGAGTTCACCCTCCGGCTTTCCCTGCCGGAGGTCGCCCGCCCCGCCCGAAACACGAGAGCCCCCAGGGAGGCAAATCCGTGAGAGTTCCATTATTGGTCCGTATTCCATTGCTGGGTCTGGTGCTGCTCGTGCTGGCCGCCTGTGCCACCACGCCCGCCACGGCACCCGCGCCGCCCGAGCCGGCCCCCGGGCCCGCGAGTACGCCGCCGCAGCCGCCCCCGGAGGTGACCGACGCCCTGCTGCCGCCCATGCGCCTGCCGGCGCCCCGGCACGACGAGCCGTTGTTCGACATCGACGTCGCCGAGGTGGAGGCGCGCGCGTTCTTCATGGGCCTGGTGCGGGACAGTGACTACAACATGGTGGTCCACCCGTCGGTGACCGGCACCATCAGTCTGACGCTGTCCGACGTGACCATCCCCGAGGTGATGGAGGTGGTGCGTCAGGTCTACGGCTACGAGTACGAGCTCACCCGCAACGGCTTCCTGGTCATGCCGGCGCGGCTGCAATCGCGCATCTTTCACGTGAACTACCTGAACCTGCGACGGGACGGCGAATCCCAGACCCGGGTCAGTTCCGGCGAGGCCCTGCGCGAACCGGACGGCCATCGGAGTGATCCGGGCGTGATCAGCGGTCCGCGCACCACGGCCGAGGCTTATGGCAGCCGGGTGCGTACGTCCACGCAATCGGATTTCTGGCGTGAGTTGAGTGATGCACTGGTCACCATCGTCGGTGACGGAGAGGGTCGCAGCGTGGTGGTGACCCCTCAGTCCAGCCTGGTGCTGGTGCGCGGCCTGCCCTCGGAACTGCGTGAGGCCGAGGCCTACCTGTCCGACGTGCAGAACAGCATGAACCGGCAGGTGATCCTGGAGGCCAAGGTGATCGAGGTGGAGCTCTCCGACGGTTTCCAGGCAGGCATCAACTGGGCGGGCCTGACCACCGGCAGCCGAAGCGGGCTGCTGGCCGGCCAGGGCGGTGGGGGAGACTTTCCGGAGAACCCGAACAGCGCCCGCATCATTGACCTGATCGATCCGGAATCCGGGGCGTTCAGACCGTTCGACCGCGATACGGGCATCGCGGCCAATCCGTTCGGGGGCATCTTCTCGGCGGCGCTTTACTACCGCGATTTCTCCGCCTTCATCGAGCTGCTGGAATCCCAGGGCGACGTGCATGTGCTGTCCAGCCCGAGGGTCTCCACGGTGAACAACCAGAAGGCGGTGATCAAGGTGGGCACCGACGAATTCTTCGTCACCGACATCTCGGCCACCACGGTGGTGGGAACAGCCGCCACCACTTCCCCCAACGTGACCCTCACGCCGTTCTTCTCGGGTATCGCCCTGGACGTCACCCCGCAGATCAGCCCCGAAGGCGATGTGATCCTGCATATCCATCCCGCGGTCAGCGAAGTCGTGGACCAGCGCAAGGACCTGACCCTGGGCGGGGAGACGCAGTCGGTACCGCTGGCGCTGTCCACGGTGCGTGAATCCGACAGCATCGTGCGTGCCCGCAGCGGCCAGATCGTGGTGATCGGCGGCATGATGCAGGAGTCCAGGGAGAACATGCGCGGCCAGGTGCCATGGCTGGGTGACGTGCCCGTACTGGGGCGCCTGTTCCGCCAGCAGCGGCGCACGACCCGCAAGACCGAACTGGTGATCCTGCTGCGTCCCGTGGTGGTGGATCACGACGGCGTATGGGATGGCGCCCGGGACGTGGGCTCTGAGCGCATGCGTGAACTGATTCGCGGGCAGGGGTTTCACTAGATGATGACGATGACCACAGGGCGGCCCGCGGCCGCCGTGTCCCGGCCCCGCCGGCGGGCACGGGCCGCCCTATGGCTCGAATGGTGAAAGGCATATGTACGCGACCCATTTCGGCTTGCACACACCGCCCTTCCGGCTGACGCCGGATACGTCGTTCTATTACGACTACCGGGGCCACCGGGAAGCGCTCAACATGCTCCTGGTGGCGCTGCGCTCCGGCGAGGGCTTCGTCAAGGTCACCGGCGAGGTGGGCACTGGCAAGACGCTGCTTTGCCGCATGCTGCTCAACGCCCTGGAAGGGGAGCGCGAGACTGCCTACCTGCCCAATCCCTGCCTCAATGGCAACGGTCTGCGCTCGGCGCTGGCCACGGAACTGGGCCTCGACTGCCCCCGCAATCTGGGTCAGCACCATCTGCTCCGGCGCATCCAGGACCGCCTGCTGGCGCTGGCCGCCGACGGCCGTTTCGTGGTGGTCTGCGTGGACGAGGCCCAGGCCCTGAGCGACGAGGCACTGGAAGCGATCCGCCTGCTGACCAACCTGGAGACCGAGCGCCGCAAGCTGCTCCAGGTGGTCCTGTTCGGACAGCCGGAACTCGATCAGCGGCTCGCGCGGCCCGGCCTGCGTCAGTTGTGTCAGCGCATCACCTTCAGCCACCGGCTGGA
>SKOF01000259.1 GCA_007120155.1 Thioalkalivibrio sp.
CCGCACCCCCGGCATCGGTGTGCAGTTCAACCCCCAGGACAACGGCGCCACCCGCAACAAGATCGAAGGTCTGCTGGCCGGCGCCCTGCAGGCCGATCGTCCGACACATACGATGTAAGAGCGAGGTTCAAGAATCAAGATTCAAGATTTAAGATTCAAGGAGGGCCGCGGTGCCTCAGGGTGACTACGAAGTCATCGAAGCCTTCCCCTTGAATCTTGAATTTTGATTCTTGAATCGCCCTTAATATGCTCATCGATTCCCACTGCCATCTGGATCGCATCGATCTGGAGAAATTCGACGGTTCCCTGGACCACCTGCTCGCGGCGGCCCGCGAGGCGGGTGTGGTGCACATGCTTTGCGTGAACATCTCGCTGGAAGGGTATCCGACGGTGCACGGCATCGCGGAACGTTACCCGCAGGTGTCGTGCTCCGTGGGCGTGCATCCCGGAGAGTCCGAGGGCGCCGAGCCCACCGTGGAAGACCTGGTCACCCGGGGTCGCGACCCCCTGGTGGTGGCAGTGGGGGAGACCGGGCTCGACTATCACTACCACCCGGACGATAACGAATGGCAGCGCGAGCGCTTCCGGGTGCATGTGCGCGCGGCCCGGGAACTGGGCAAGCCGCTGATCATCCACACCCGTGATGCCCGTGAAGACACCATCGGCATCCTGCGCGAGGAAGGTGCCGACGGCCCACGCGGCGTGATGCACTGCTTCACCGAGACCTGGCAGATGGCACGGGCCGCCCTGGACCTGGGCTTCTATATCTCGTTCTCCGGAATCGTCACGTTTCGCAATGCCGAGGCACTGCGGGACGTAGCCCGGCGCGTGCCGGACGACCGTCTGCTGGTGGAGACCGATGCGCCCTACCTGGCTCCCGTTCCCCACCGCGGCAAGACCAACCATCCCGCCTGGGTGCGCGACGTGGCCGCCACGGTGGCCGAGGTGCGCGGCACCGATCTCGAAACCATCGCCGAACTGACGACGCGCAACTACGATGCCCTTTTCGGGCGCGGCTGACGCCTTGTTTCATCACGAAGCGCACGAGGAAAAGGGATATCGCTCGCCAGGTTGCGCTCACGGTGCCGGGCGGGGCAACTCACCGTTCACCAGGAAGCGTTCCAGCGGCAGGGTGTGCAGTTGACCGCCGGCGTCGGGGAGAAAAGAGGTCTGTTCACCCGCCGTCTCGCAGGTCCACTGTTCCTGGTTGCGCGGGCGACGGCTCGCGAGCGCACCGGGGGTGAACAAAGCCGCGTTGAGCCCCGGGTCGCGCGCCGAGCGATACTCGAATACTTCGATCCCGACCGCACGCATGGCGGAGCCCAGACGCTGGGTCGCGCCATAGACGGATGGATGGGTCAGCACGTCCCGGAAGCGGTCGAAAGGGGGCTCCTGCAGCTGCAGGCCGTGGTCGCTTCGATAGCTCGCCTCAAAGATCGTGTGCCGCGTGATGAACGGCCGCGTGGGCGGCGTTTCCATGGCGTACCAGAAGTGGAACCGGTAGAAGGCCGCTTCGGCCAGCAGCGTGGGCAGTGACAGCGAACCGTAGAAGAGGCTCGGCTCGAATCGGGCGCCGAATCTTGAGCCATGGCGCAGGGGCGGATAGCGGAAAGGGGTGCTGAGCAGGTAGTGGCGTGGCGCTCCGGCAGGGATCGGCGGCTTGGTCCCTTCCAGGAGGGCCTCCAGGACGGCCTGTTCCTCAAGGGAATCCACGAGACTCGCCGTGGCCACCTGTTCCTGGCTCTCCACGATGCGAAGGAGAGTGCCGCGCAGTTGGCCCGGCCGGGCGTCCCTTGCACAGGCCTCCCAGATGTCCGGTTCGGTCATGGTGGGCGCCGCCCGCTCAGACCTTTCCGCGCATGGCGTCCAGGTACTCGGTGACGCGAATCAGTCCCTGCACGGTACACACCTGCGCGGCCGGCACCCCGCCGGTATCCCGGTTCGGCGTGTGCATCCAGTGGCGCATCTGCTCCGGTTCACCGCCCACCAGCACGAACAGGGCCCGGTAACAGCGCACCAGCAGCAAAGCCAGTTCGCCCGCCTTGCTGGCCGGGTCAATCCGGCCCCGGACCAGGGTGCTGCGATCCTTTCCGATCACCTGACCAAGTACGGTACGGCTCAACCCCAGGGCCTTTCCGGCATTGAGAAAGGCCGTGGTCAGTGTTTGTGCCGGATCGATGCGAACCGGGCTGGCTGCCTGGGACATGGGACACTCCCGAACTGTTGCACAAGTGAATTATCCGCCTCCAATGAGGCATATGCAACAGTTCGTCAGCATGCGGCTACGAGTCGCTCCACGGCCTCCGTCAGGTCGGCCTCCCCGTTATGGAAATGCGGGCTGAACCGTATCCCGCCGCCCCGATGGGCACACAGCACGTTGGCATCCATCAATTGCCGATACCGCTTCCCCATGTCTTCCCCGGCGCGGCGGAAGGTGACGATCCCCGCACGCCTTTCGGGGGCCTTTGGCGAAAGGATCTCGAAGGATTTTTCTTCCAGCAGGTCAATCAGACAGGAAACATTCCCGGAAACACGCTCAGCGATGTTCTCCAGACCCGTCTCCAGAAGCAGGTCCAGGCTCGCCGCCAGGGCATGCACACCCAGCATGTTTGGGCTGCCGCACTCGAAGCGGCGTGCGTTCGCCGCCGGCTGCCAGTCCGGCCTTTCGTGGTCGCCCGGGTGCTCCAGCATGTGCCAGCCGAACTGGTTGAGTTTGAGGCGTTCGCGCACCTCCGGACGCACGTAGAAGGCCGCCAGGCCCTCGGGCCCCAGCATCCACTTGTGTCCGTCCGCAGCCACGAAATCCGCCTGGCATGCCCGGGCATCGAAGGGCAGGGCACCCAACTGCTGGATGGCATCCACGCAGAACAGGACGCCGCGCCTGCGACAGGCCTCCCCCAGCCGTTCGAGATCCAGGCGAAGCCCCCGGGCGTACTGAACGGCGCTCACCGAGAGCAGACGTGTCCGGCCATCCATGGCCTCGATCAGTGCGGCTTCGGGGTCGGGGGCCGTTTCCAGATCCACCAGCCGGGTCCGGACACCGAATCGCGGCTCCAGGGACTGCCAGACGACCCGGTTGGAAGGAAACTCCTGGGTCGCACTGACGATGGTGTCCCCGGAGGCCCAGTCCAGGCCGTACGCGACCACGGACAGTGCCTCGGACGTGTTCTTCAGCAAGGCGATGTCATCCGGCGACGGGGCATTGACGAGGCGGGCCAGGAGTCCGCGCAGGCGGGTTTCTTCTCCGACCCACCGGGCATAGGCCCGGGACCCTTCCCGCATGTTGGCCTCTGCGAATCGCTCGACTGCCGCCACGGTCCGGCGGGGCCAGGGCGCCACGGCGGCGTGATTCAGGTGGATCAGACCGGGTTCCAGGGGAAACTCCGGGTGCATCGTCATGCCCTCCGGCCGTGAAGGCGTGGCTGATCCGTCGGCCCGGGGTGATCGGGCCGGCTGTGTGAGCGCAGGGCGGTATTCACAATGTTACACATGAGATATACTTCATATCATCTTAATTTAATTAAGAAATATATGAGGCACTGGATCGGCAAAGGGGCCCGGCTCCGGGCCACGCAGCCTGCTGAGGACACTGTGCCCCCGGGCGGCGGTGACGGCAAGTGCCGGTTTGCAAACTGCAACGCCCATGGGGTAAGTTAACCGGCCTTTACCCATCCACTGACCGGCGGCGCGCGGGGTCGCTCGAAGCGCGCGTGCCGGTGATTCCATGACTCGGCTTGCACGCCTGCGGGGCCCTGTCATCACCCCGGATCCGAAGGGGACCCGAGTTCCCCGGGGTCCGGTAGCAATCGGAGGCGCGACATGAGCTCAGTACTCAAGTTCTATAACGACAAAGCCCTGGGTGAGATCGAGGCCCGCAACTTCAAGGTCTTCAACGACCGCAGCCTGGAGAAGATTCCGCAACTGGCCCGCCTGTCCGACGCCCGGCGATTCGAGATGAAGGTGGTGTCCAGCGTACTGCCGTTCCGCGTCAACGAGTACGTGATCAACGAACTGATCGACTGGGACCGGGTGCCGGATGATCCCATGTTTCAGTTGACCTTTCCCCAGCGGGACATGCTGGCCCCCGAAAGCTTCGAGCGTATGGCGGAGCTGCACCGCAGGGGTGCCGACAAGACGGAGATTGCCGCGCTCGCCCATGAATTGCGCGAGGAATTGAATCCCCATCCCGCGGGCCAGCTGGACATGAACCGGCCCAGGATGGACGGGGAGGTGGTCGAGGGCCTGCAGCACAAGTACCGGGAAACGGTGCTGTTCTTTCCCAGCCAGGGTCAGACCTGCCACTCCTACTGCACCTTCTGCTTCCGGTGGGCCCAGTTCGTGGGCGACAAGGAGCTGCGCATCGCATCCAACCAGTGTGACCAGGTGCTGGGATACCTGCGCCGCCATCCGGGCGTGACCGATCTGCTGGTCACCGGGGGCGACCCCATGGTCATGAAGACCCGGAACCTCGCCCAGTACCTGGAGCCGTTGCTGG
The DNA here is from genome assembly GCA_007120155.1 of Thioalkalivibrio sp. Lineage (GTDB taxonomy): Bacteria > Pseudomonadota > Gammaproteobacteria > Ectothiorhodospirales > Ectothiorhodospiraceae > Thioalkalivibrio_A. The sequence continues at coordinate 4,496 of SKOF01000259.1, forward strand.
AGGACGCCGGACTTGCTCATGTGCAGACCATCCGCATCGGCACCAAGGCGCTCACCTTCTGGCCGCATCGATTCGTCACCGACAATGACGCCGACGAGCTGCTGGACCTCTTCGAGCGCCTGGTGAAGGCGGGCCGGCACGTGGCCATCATGGCGCACTACAACCACTGGCGGGAACTCGAGACGCCCATCGCCCGGGAGGCCATCCGCCGGCTGCGGGAGACGGGTGTGGAGATCCGCAGCCAGGGACCGCTGCTGGCGCACATCAATGATGATCCCGATGTCTGGGCGCGCCTGTGGAAGACCCAGGTGCAGCTGGGCATCATCCCGTACTACATGTTCGTGGAGCGCGACACCGGTGCGCGGCGCTACTTCGAAGTGCCGCTGGCCAGGGCGGCCCGGATCTACCGGGAGGCCATGCAGCGTGTTTCCGGCCTCGGTCGCACCGCCAGGGGCCCGTCCATGAGCGCCGGGCCCGGCAAGGTGGAGGTCCAGGGCGTGGCCGAGATCCAGGGTGAGAAGGTATTCGTACTGCGCTTCATCCAGGCCCGCAACCCGGAATGGGTGCAGCGGCCGTTCTTCGCAAAGTACGACGAAGAGGCCACCTGGCTGAATCACCTCAAACCCGCCTTCGGAGAGGAGAAGTTCTTCTTCGAGGACGAGTACGAAGCCATGCGGGCGGGTAACGGGTAGGGCCATTTCCGGCCACCGTTGCTAACGCGGAGGGCGCAGAGACGCAGAGATCGCGGAGGATTCATTTAACAACAAAGCTCTGCGTCCTTCGCGTCTCTGCGCCCTCCGCGTTTCATCTCGCAGCACGCAAGACCGCCACCCGCGTCGGCTGATACACTTTTCACATGACGCGCAACGACGACCTCACTCGCCGCGACCTGTCCGTGGTCTGGCACCCCTGCACCCAGATGAAGGATCACGAGCACCTGCCCATGACGCCGATCCGGCGCGGGGAGGGGGTGTGGCTGGAGGACTTCGACGGCAACCGCTACCTGGATGCCATCAGTTCCTGGTGGGTCAACCTGTTCGGCCACGCCAATCCCCATATCAACCGGGTGATCCGCGACCAGCTGGACCGGCTGGAGCATGTGATCATGGCCGGCTTCACCCACGAGCCCGTGGTGCGTCTCTCGGAGAAGCTGGTACGGATCACGCCCCCGGGGCTCGAACGCTGCTTCTATGCCGACAGCGGCTCGGCGGCCGTGGAGGTGGCGCTCAAGATGAGCTACCACTACTGGCGCAACCGGGGACAGGAGGGCAAAACCCGCTTCATCTGCCTGACCAACAGCTATCACGGCGAGACCCTCGGCGCATTATCCGTGGGAGATGTTTCTTTATATAAAGAAACTTACAAGCCACTTTTAATGCAATCTATTACAGTGGAGGCACCGGACTGCCACCAGCGGGAGGCCGGTGAAACCTGCGAGCAGGTGGCCGAACGGATGTTCCGGCACATGGAACAGGCGCTGGTTGATCACGCCCACGAGACCTGTGCCGTCATCGTGGAACCCCTGGTCCAGTGCGCGGGCCACATGCGCATGTATCACCCGCGGTACCTGACACTGCTGCGCAAAGCGTGCGACCGCCACGGGGTACATCTCATCGCCGACGAGATCGCCGTGGGTTTCGGCCGCACGGGGACGCTCTTCGCCTGCGAGCAGGCGGGCATCTCGCCGGATTTCATGTGCCTGTCCAAGGGACTCACGGGCGGCTACCTGCCGCTGTCCGCGGTGGTGACCACGGATGACGTCTACCAGGCGTTCTATGACGAGTACGAAAGGCTCAACGCCTTCCTGCACTCCCACTCCTACACCGGCAATCCGCTGGCCTGCGCCGCGGCCCTCGGTACCCTCGACCTGTTTGAACGGGAGGATGTGCTCGGCAACAACCGGCGTCTGGCCGCGGTCATGGCCGATGCGCTCGCACCCCTTGAGGATCATCCGAACGTCGCCGAGGTGCGCCAGACCGGCATGATCGCCGCCGTTGAAATGGTCCGCGACAAGGCCACGCGGGAACCTTATCCCTGGCAGGAGCGCCGCGGACTGGCCATCTATCGCCATGCGCTGCAGCGCGGCGCATTGCTGCGGCCCCTGGGCAACGTCAGTTACCTCATGCCGCCCTACGTGATCACCGAGGAACAGATCCGGTTTCTCGCCCAGGTGATGGGCGAGGGCATCGATATCGCCACGCGGGACTGAAACGCCGATGATCTTCCGGTCATGGCGGACGGCCCCCTGACCGATGCGCCCCACCAAAGACCCGCGGACCCGCCACAGCGCCCCGGGTTGCGCCGGGCAGAACCAGCCTTTCAAGCGAAGCCACACGGATGCGCAGCCAAACAGAGCGGCCCCCCATGATCAGCGGGTGGACCTGAGACGCCCATGAAACAGGCTACACTTATGCGCAGGCGCGCGAGCGTGTAGCGGGCGCTCCAACTCTCTTCAGAGGAACCATCATTCCATGCAGCCCGAGCTTGTCACCCACGAACACCCGGAAAGCGCATTGCGGGAATCACGATGGTTCCGGGCAATCTTCGAGAACGCCAGCGACGGCATCATGATCGCCGAGGTGGAGAGCAGGCGGATACTGTTCGGCAATGCCGCCATCTGCTGGATGCTGGGCCGCCGGCCGGAGGAGATCAAGGGACTGACCCTCCGGGATATTCACCCGGAGAGCTTCCTGGCGCATGCGGAACGTGACTTCGCGCGCCTCGCCGAGAATCAGGGTGGTCTGTCGGAGAATATCCCGATGAAGCGCAAGGACGGCAGTATCTTCTATGCGGACATCACCGTGGCACCCATCGAGATCGGGGCAAAGCGCTACCTGGCCGGCTTCTTCAGGGACATCACGGATCGCAAGCTGGCGGAGCAGCTGGTCAGGGACAGGGAGGCCGACTTCACTGCCATCGTCGAACATTCGCCCATCGCCATGCTCGTGAGCGTGGGAGGCGGTGCGGATGACAGGATCATGGTGATGAATCAG
>SKOF01000161.1 GCA_007120155.1 Thioalkalivibrio sp.
CCTCGGGAGTCTCAAGGAAGTGGCCGCCGACCCCGGCAACGCGGAGGCCATCCAGCGCCTGGGCGCCTCCGAGCAGGGGCTTTCCGGGGTATTGGGACGCTTGTTTGCCTTGTCCGAGAACTATCCCGACCTGAAGGCGAACCAGACTATGATGCAGCTCTCCGAGGAGCTGACCAGCACCGAGAACCGCGTCGCCTTTGCACGCCAGGCCTTCAACGATGCGGTGATGCACTACAACACCACCCGGGAGGTATTCCCCAACAACCTGATCGCCAACAACTTCGGCTTCCGCCCGGCGGCGCTGCTGGAGATCGACGCGCCGGAGAAGCGCGAGGCGGTGCGGGTCAGCTTCCAGTAAGGTGTGTGCCTCGATACTGGCTGCGGGGCACGCGGATCCATGAACTTCTTTCAACACCAGGACAGAACCCGGAAGCGGACCCGCTGGCTGCTGGTGCTCTTCGCCCTGGCGGTGCTGGCCATCCTGGCCGTCGTGAACATGGTGGTCCTGCTGGTGCTGGGGGGCATGGAGCCGGCGGAACATCCCGTGTCCTTGGGCGAATTCCTGGCCCGCCATGGCGGCGTCATTCTCTTGACCAGCCTGCTCACGGGGTCGGTGATCGGGATCGGCAGCCTCTACCGGACGCTGAGCCTGCGCGGCGGCGGGGCGGTGGTGGCCTGGCAACTGGGTGGCAGCGTGGTGGATCCGGACACCAACGACCCGCTTCGCCGGCGGCTTCGCAACGTGGTGGAGGAGATGGCCATCGCCTCGGGCGTGCCGGTGCCGGACATCTTCGTGCTGGAACACGAGGACGGGATCAACGCCTTCGCCGCCGGATACTCCACGGCGGACGCCGCCGTGGCCGTCACCCGGGGGGCGCTGGAGACCCTGGACCGGCGTGAGCTTCAGGGCGTCGTGGCCCACGAGTTCAGCCATATCCTCAACGGCGACATGCGCCTCAACATCCGCCTCATGGGCATCCTGTTCGGCATCCTGGTCATGGCGGTGCTCGGCCGGCAGTTCATGTACTACACACACCACGTCTCGGTGCGCCGCACCCGCGGCAACCAGGGGGCCATGGCAGTCCTGGCCATCGGTGTGACGCTGATGCTGGTGGGCTACATCGGCCTGTTCTTCGGGCGCTGGATCAAGGCGATGGTGTCGCGCCAGCGGGAATTCCTGGCCGATGCCGCGGCCGTGCAGTTCACCCGGGAGCCCGAGGGCATTGCCGGTGCCCTGAAGAAGATCTCCGTGGCAGGCGGGTCGGTGCTGCGTGCCAGCCCGGAGGAGGTAGGCCACATGTTGTTTGCCGATGGCGCCCTGGGCCGGATGTTCGCCACGCACCCGCCCTTGCTCGACCGCATCCGCGCCATCGAGCCCGGTTTCGACCCGGAGGAGTTCCACGCCCTCCGGGAACGGGTGCGGCGCCACAGGGAGGCACTGCGCGCGGCGGCGGAAGAGGCGGCCCGCCGGGAGACCGAGAGGACGGCCCCGTCACCGGGCGGCCTCGGCCTGGATGCGGACACGCTCATCGAGCAGATGGGCCGGCCCGGGGTGGGCCAGATCCTGGCCGCCGCGCTGCTGGTGGCCTCGGTCCCGCGCCCCCTTGAGCGGGCCGCCCATTCGCCCGAATGGGCCCCCGAACTGGTGTGCTACCTGCTGCTCGACCCCGAGGCGGAGATCCGCGACCGCCAGCTGCTCATGGTGGCCGAGGCCCTGGGCGGCGAGAGCGAGGGCCAGGTGCGCCAGCTTCTGGAGATGGAGCCCCGGCCCGCCCCCGAACTGCGCATCCCGCTGCTTGAGATGGCCTTCCCTGCGTTGCGGCGTCGCCCCGGGACGGAACTGGAAACGCTGCTCGCCCTGGTGGAAAGGCTGATTCACGCGGACGGTCGCGTGGACGTGTTCGAGTACGCCCTGGCAAGAATGCTGGAGCAGCACGTCGCCGACGCCCGCAATCCCTCAGGCTCCGCGCCTGCAGGCCGGCGCCGACTGGGCGATGTGCGGGTCCAGGCGCTTGATCTGTTGGGGATTCTGGCCCACCACGGTCATTCGCAGGATCCGGAGGCCGCGCTGGCGGCCATGAATGCCGGCCTGTCCGCGTTGGGCATGGCGGCGGCAGGCAGGATGCCCGTGCCGGACGGATGGCCTGACCGACTGGATGCCGCCCTTGAACGCCTGGATGATCTGAAGCAGATGGAGAAACAGCAACTGCTTCGGGCCCTCGTGGTCACCATCACCCATGGCGGCAAGACGGTGCCCGCCGAGGCCGAACTGCTGCGGGCGGTGTGCGCGGTGCTGCATATGCCTCTTCCCCTGTTGGATGCTGCTCAGGAGAACCCGACGATGGCGGGAGACTGATCGTTCCGGTTCCTGTTGGGGGGGTTGAACAGTGGCAAGTGGCAAGTCTCAAGTGGCAGGGAAAACCACCCTCACTCCAGCCCTCTTCCTGAGGAAGAGGGGGGCGCAGAACCGATAGGCATGGTTATTTGCTCCCTCCCGAAATGCGGGGGTCGGGGAGGGGTCCTTCCCACGTCTCGACCCCCAACTTCCCGCTTTGTTCAGGTCCGTTCGTCGATCCACTCGCCGATGGCGGGGGGCACCTGCTTCTGGGCCTTGCCGCTGACGTAGATGCCGATGTGGCCGCCGGGGAAGGAGAGTTCCGTGTAGTCCTTCGTGCCGGCGACCTTCTTCAGGGCCTTCGAGGCGGCCGGCGGGACCAGGTGATCCTGTTCGGCAAAGACATTGAGCACGGGCATGCTGAGATTGGCAAGATCCGCCCGCGTCTTTCCGATCATCACACCGCCGTTCATCAATCCGTTCTTCTGGTAGAAATCCTTGATGAACTGACGGTAGGCCTCACCGGCCTGGTCGGGACTGTCGAAGATCCATTTCTCCATGCGCAGGAAGTTGTTGACCTTCGTGCTGTCATCCAGCAGGTCCACCATGTCCAGGTACTTCTGACCGATGAGCTGGTAGGGCTTGAGCATCAGGAAGGTGGCATTGAGCAGTTCGCCCGGAATGTTGCCCATGGTGTCCACCAGCAGGTCCACATCCACGTGCCGGACCCACCGGCTGAGCACATTGTCCGGCGTGTGGAAGTCCACCGGCGTCACCATGGTGACCAGGTTTTTGACCTTCTCCTGATGCAGGGCGCTGTAGCACAGGCTGAAGGTGCCGCCCTGACAGATACCCAGCAGATTGACGGCATCCACGTTGTGGCGCTTGCGGATGACGTCCACGCAACGGTCGATGTAGCCGTTGATGTAATCGTCCAGGGTCAGGAACCGGTCGGCCCGGTCGGGATAGCCCCAGTCGATGAGATAGACATCCAGCCCCGCATCCAGCAGGCCGCGCACGGTGGAGCGGTTCTCCTGCAGGTCGGTCATGTACGGGCGGTTCACCAGCGCGTAGACGATGAGCACCGGTACCGGGTTCTGTACTTTTGCGGCCGGCGGCTGGAAGCGATAGAGGGTGAGCTTGTCCTCCTCGTAGATGGCCTCCTTGGGGGTGACGCCGGTGGGGATCTCGCCCGCCTCCATGAGGTTCTGAAGGCCGTGCCCCAGCTTGGTCTGGAATTCGGACAGCTCGGCCAGGATCTGATCGGGTCGCATCTGTACGGGGATCATTGCCTCATTTCCTCCTGGTCGCCGGCTTTCCGGCCGTGGTGCCCTTGCCGGTGGATTTCTTTGTCTTTGGTGCGGCCCGCTTGCGCTTGGGGGCGGCCTTGCGGGCAGACGTCGCAGCCGGTTCGGATTGCCTGTCAGCGCCGTTGCCTGCCGCTTTCAGTTCCTCGATCTCCCGGCGCAGGTTCCGGATCTCCCGCCGGCTTTCCTGAAAACGCTCGTGCAGGGTGCTGATCTCGCGCCGCGTGGGCATGTTGAGACCTTCCAGCATCTCGTCCACCAGCCGAGAACCCTCCTGTTTCACCGCCATGAGGGCGTTGACCATGTCGCCGTAAATGCGGGCATAGTCGTCGGACATGGCGTACTCGCCGTAGACCTCCTCGCACACATCCACCCATTCGTTGAACAGTTCGCGCATGGAAGTGATGGGCTGTTCCCGGCGCGCGGCGTCGTCCAGACGGGCACGGAACCGGTCCACGGATGCCAGTGCCACACCGGCGAGGCCCGTCTCGTAGGCCTGCCAGGCCCGCTGGTACTCGAGGATGCGGCGCGAGAGGGACTGGTACTGCTCCTGGGATTCCCGCGTGTAACCGACACCGGGCAGGGACAGGAAGCGATCCAGATGCTCGCCGGGGCCGAAGGCGGCGGCGCCCTCGGGACGCAGGGCCTTCAGCATGTCGCCCGGCAGGGGCGTGAACGAGGAGGCCACCCGCTGCCAGGTATCCATGGGGAGCTGCCAGAAGGCCATGAAATCCCGGGTGGGGTCGTCCTTCGCCCCGGCACCCGTGCTGACCTTGCGGAGCGCGTCGGCGCACTGATCGAGCCAGGACCTGAGGGCCTCGGTGCCCGCATCGCCGCCGTCCTGGCGCATGAGCCCTTCGGCCATACCGAAGTAGCCCCGGCCCAGATCCATCATGCGCCCGTAGAAATCCCGGGCATCCGGGGTGACGGCGGGCGCCACTGACTTCCACCACTGATCCAGGGCGCCGGACCATGGGTTGGCGGCTCCGTGTGCCTGGCCGCCGGAAGACGGCGCGGCGTCCATGGAGGCACGGGACAGATCGAGCCAGGCGTCCCAGTACTTGCGTTGTGCCTCCGTCCAGGCATCCGGATTGAAGGGGTTGGAATCGCTCATTCTTGGGTGCTCCTGCAAAGAACCTCCGCGCGGGAGGCCGGGTCTTGCGTGGGTGACGTCATGTGGCTTAGCCTAACACAAAATTTGTGCACTGCAACAATTCAGGGGTCGTGACCGGGGCCGGCAGAACTTCGGTCTTTCTGTTATAGACAAACACAGGGTCCGTGGTCCCGTGACCCCGTCAACCCATCATCTGCGTCAAGCGAGGAGAGTTCCAAATGAGAGATTCCACCGTCATCGTGGAAGCGGCCAGAACACCTATCGGTTCATTCAACGGGGCCCTGTCCGGCATCCCCGCCAGTGAGCTTGGGGCCCGGGTGATCCGGGCGTTGATGGAACGCTCCGGGCTCGACCCGAACTTGGTGGGTGAAGTGATCCTCGGCCAGGTCCTGCAGGCGGGCATCGGGCAGAACGGCGCCCGCCAGGCCGCCATGGCGGCGGGCCTTCCCGTGTCCGTCCCGGCCATGACCATCAACAAGGTCTGCGGCAGCGGTCTCAAGGCCGTGCAGCTGGCCTGGCAGGCCGTCGTTTGCGGTGATGCCGAGGCAGTGATCGCAGGCGGACAGGAGAACATGAGCCTCGCTCCCCATGTGCTGCCGTCCTCGCGAACGGGCAGGAAGATGGGGCCCTGGGAACTGGTGGATTCCATGATCGTGGACGGCCTGTGGTGCGCCTTCAACCAGTACCACATGGGGAACACTGCCGAGAACGTGGCGGGGGAATTCGAGATCAGCCGCGAGGACCAGGATGCCTTCGCCGCCGAATCCCAGCAGCGCGCCGAGCGGGCGCAGAAGGCCGGCATATTCGCCGACGAGATCGTGCCCATCGAGATCCCGCAGAGAAAGGGCGATCCCATCGTCTTCGACGCGGACGAATTTCCCCGACACGGCACCACGGCCGAGGGGCTGGCCAAGCTGCGTCCAGCCTTCAGCAAGGACGGCACGGTCACCGCTGGCAATGCCTCGGGCATCAACGACGGCGCTGCCGCGGTGATCGTCATGAGCGAAGCCCGGGCACGGGACCTGGGTCTGAAGCCGCTCGCGCGGATCGTGTCCTTCTCGGCCAGCGGCGTGGATCCTGCAGTGATGGGCACGGGACCCATCCCCGCGGCCACCCGATGCCTGGAAAAGGCCGGCTGGAAACCCGCCGACCTGGACCTGGTGGAGGCCAACGAGGCCTTCGCCGCCCAGGCCATTGCCGTGAACCGTTCCATGGGCTGGGATCTGTCCAAAGTCAACGTGAGCGGCGGTGCCATCGCGCTGGGGCATCCCATCGGCGCCTCCGGCGCGCGGGTGCTGGTGACCCTGTTGCACGGCATGAAGCGCACCGGTGCCCGCAAGGGGCTGGCAACACTGTGCATCGGCGGCGGGCAGGGGGTGGCCCTGGCCGTGGAGGGGGTGTGACATGGGCGAGGAACTGAAAGGAAGGGTGGCGCTGGTCACCGGGGGCACCGGCGGCATCGGCACTGCCATCTGCGCCCGGCTGGGCCGCATGGGCGCCCGGGTCGCCACCACCTACCGCAACCGCGAGAAGGCCGAGGCCTGGCAGAAGCAGATGAAGGCGCAGGGCCAGGACGTGGGCATCTACGCCTGTGACGTGGGCGATTACGATACCTGCGTGGCCCTGATCAGCCAGGTGGAAAAGGATCTTGGGCCGGTGGATATCCTGATCAACAACGCGGGGATCACCCGGGATACCACACTCAAGAAGATGACGCCGCAGCACTGGCGGGACGTGATCTGCGCCAACCTGGACAGCGTGTTCAACATGACCCAGCCGGTGCTCACGGGCATGGCCCAGCGGGGCTGGGGCCGGATCATCAACATCTCCTCCGTCAACGGGCAGAAGGGCCAGTTCGGACAGGCCAACTACGCCTCCTCAAAGGCGGGCATACACGGCTTCACCATGTCGGCGGCGCAGGAGGTGGCCCGCAAGGGGGTGACCGTAAACACCGTCTCGCCCGGCTACATCGCCACGGAGATGGTGATGGCCGTGCCCGAGGAAGTGCGCGAGAAAATCATCGCGCAGATTCCTGTGGGACGTCTTGGGCGTCCCGAAGAGGTGGCGCATGTGGTAGCCTTTCTGGCCTCGGAGGACGCCGGTTTCATCACCGGCGCCAATCTGGCGGCCAACGGCGGTCAGCACATGCACTAGCACTGCGGGCATCGTCCGAAGCGAATGATTCCGGCATGCAGTTCTGAGGGGCGATCAGGGTGAATGAACCGCGCATTATCAAGAAGTATCCCAACCGCCGGCTCTACGACACGGAAGAAAGCCGTTACGTCACGATCAACGACGTGCAGCAGCTGGTTCGCGGGGGGACGGACATCCAGGTCCTGGACAGCCAGACGGGTGAGGACATCACCCGCAGCATCCTGATCCAGATCATCACGGAGCAGGAGACGGGCGGCGACCCCCTGTTCTCCACCGAGACGCTCACCCACTTCATCCGTTTCTACGACGAGGCGGTGCATGACGCCTTCTCCGGTTACCTGGACCAGAGCATGCGCTTCTTCGCCGAGCAGCAGCAGCGCTTCACGCGGCAGATGCGCGACGTGGTATCAGGCAAGGACGTCTGGGATGTGGCCGAGGTGACCCGCCGCAATCTCAAGTTCTGGCAGGACATGCAGGGTGAGTTTCTCAAGGCCGCGGGCTTTCCCGTGCCCGGGGACAAGTCCGATCCGGCGCGAAAGGATCCCAAGGACAAACCGCGCGACCCGGACTAG
>SKOF01000347.1 GCA_007120155.1 Thioalkalivibrio sp.
CCGCCGGAATCCGCGTCGGCGTGGGCGGCAACATCGGCACCCCCGCACTGGACCTGATCACCGAGCCGGCACCCGCCCTCTACGTGCTGGAGCTGTCCAGCTTCCAGCTGGAAACCACCGAAAGCCTGGCACCGGCGGCGGCGGCGGTGCTCAATGTGTCGGCGGATCATCTGGACCGTTACGGGGACCTGGAAGGCTACGCGGCCGCCAAGGCCCGGATCCTGTCCCGGGCAGCCACAGCGGTGATCAACCGGGACGACCCGAGGGTGGCTGCCATGTCCGGCGGCGAGCGCCGCGTGAGCTTCGGTCTGGACGCGCCGGGGCCCGGGCAATGGGGACTGGTGATGCGCGACGGTGAAATCTGGCTGGCCTGCGGGGAGATCCCGTGGATGGCGGAGTCCCGGCTGCGCATCCCCGGACGCCACAACACCGCCAATGCCCTGGCCGCGCTGGCCCTGGGCGAGGCGGTCGGCCTGCCGCGCCCTGCCATGGTGGAGGCGCTCATGAATTTCCAGGGACTGCCGCACCGCTGCCAGTGGGTCGCCCGCATTCACGGCGTGTCCTGGTACAACGATTCCAAGGGCACCAATCTGGGCGCGACCCTGGCCGCACTGACCGGATTCTCCGGGCCCCTGGTGCTGATCGCGGGCGGGCAGGGCAAGGGTCAGGACTTCGCGCCGCTTCGTGATGCCCTCGCCGGCCGGACCCGAGCCGTCGTGCTGCTTGGCGAGGATGCGCCGGCCATGGCCGCGGCCATCGGAGACGCGGTGCCCGTGGTGATGGCCGCGGACATGCCCGCAGCCGTGGCCGAGGCGGCGCGACTGGCCCGCGCCGGTGACAGCGTGCTGCTCTCGCCGGCCTGCGCGAGTCTCGACATGTTCGAAAACTTCATGCACCGGGGCGAGGTCTACATGGCCGCGGTGCGGGAGCTGGCCCCGTGAGCGCCGTGGATCTTCAGGCCACCCGTGATGCCGGCCAGCAGCTGCGGGTGCAACTGGCGCAGCGCCTCGACCCGACTCTGGTGGTGTGCGTGGCGGCGCTGCTGGGGCTGGGGCTGGTGATGGTGGGCTCGGCGTCCGTGGGCATCGCGGAGCGCAATCTGGGTGATCCCTTCCACTACCTCTATCGCCAGACCGTGTACGTGATCCTCGGCCTGCTGGCGGCGGCCGCGATGTACCGGATCCGCCTGGCCTACTGGGCGGCGGCCACGGCGCTTCTTCTGGCGCTCACCTTCCTGCTGCTTGGCGTGCTGCTGATTCCGGGCGTGGGCGTCACGGTCAACGGATCCACCCGCTGGCTGAGTCTGGGGCTGTTCAATCTGCAGGTGTCCGAGTTGGCGAAGCTGCTCATCACCCTGTACATGGCCGGCTATCTGTGCCGCCACGCCCGTGCGGTGCGGGAACGGTTCTCCGGCTTCCTGCGCCCCATGGCGGTGCTTTCCCTGGTGGCGGTGCTGCTGCTGATGCAGCCCGACTTCGGCGCCGCCGTGGTGCTGATGGCCATCGGTCTCACGCTGCTTTTCCTGGGCGGCGCCCGGCTCTGGCAGTTCGGCCTGCTGCTGGGCACCGTGGCGGGTGCGCTGGTTGCACTGGCGGTCACCACGCCCTATCGCATGGCACGCCTGACCGGCTTCGTGGATCCCTGGACGGATCCCTTCAACAGCGGCTTTCAATTGACCCAGTCGCTGATCGCCATCGGCAGCGGCTCCTGGCTGGGCGCCGGGTTGGGGGCCAGTGTGCAGAAACTGTTCTACCTGCCCGAAGCCCACAACGATTTCCTGTTCGCCGTTCTGGCCGAGGAACTGGGCCTGGCCGGCATTGCCGTGGTGATTCTGCTGTTCGGCGGGTTCCTGTGGCGCAGCTTCGCCATTGCCCGGGCTGCCGAAACGGCCGGACAGACCTTCGGGGCCTACGCGGCTTACGGCGTTGGCGTGTGGATCGGCCTGCAGGCCTTCGTGAACATGGCTGTGAACATGGGCCTGCTGCCCACCAAGGGGCTGACCCTGCCCTTCATGAGCTATGGCGGCAGCTCCATGCTGGTCAGTTGCGCCGCCGTGGGCCTGCTGCTGCGCGTGCATCGGGAGACCGTGGAGAGCGGGGCGCTGCGGGGCAGTCGGGTGCTGCGCGGGAGGCGGGCGTCATGAGCGGGCGTCCCATCCTGGTCATGGCCGGCGGCACCGGGGGGCACGTGTTCCCGGGTCTTGCGGTGGCCGAACACCTGCGCGGCGGGGGTGAAGAGGTGCAGTGGCTGGGTACGGCGAGGGGGCTGGAGGCCCGAGTCGTGCCGGCGGCGGGTATGGTGCTGCACACGTTGCCCATGGTCGGGCTGCGCGGCAAGGGGCTGGTCAACTGGCTGCTGGCGCCGTGGCGCCTGGGCATCGCCCTGTGGGCGGCCCTGCTGCTGATGATGCGCGTGAAACCCCGGCTGGTGCTGGGCATGGGCGGCTTCGCGTCGGGCCCCGGCGGCCTGGTGGCCTCGGCCCTGAACATACCCCTGGTGATCCACGAGCAGAACGCCGTGGCGGGTTTGACCAACCGCTGGCTTGCGCGTGTCGCTGATCGGGTGCTGGAAGCCTTCCCGGGCACCTTTCCGGAGAAGGTGGGGGCCCTCCATACCGGCAACCCGGTGCGCGGGGAGATTACCGCGATGCCGTCGCCGGACCTGCGCTTCCAGAAGCGCCAGGGTCCCCTGCGGGTGCTGGTCCTGGGGGGCAGTCTGGGGGCGCTTGCCCTGAACGAGACGATGCCTGCCGCGCTCGCCCTCCTGCCGGTGGAGGCCCGTCCCCGGGTGCGTCACCAGACGGGGGAGCGCACCCTGGAACAGGCCAGGCAGGCGTACGGCAAGGCTGGCGTCGAGGCGGAGATCACCGCCTTCATCGAGGACATGGGCGCCGCGTACGACTGGGCTGACCTGGTGGTCTGCCGCGCCGGTGCCCTGACCGTCGCGGAACTGGCCGCCGCTGGGTTGGGCGCCATCCTGGTGCCTTATCCCCATGCGGTGGACGACCACCAGACCGTGAACGCCCGTTTTCTCACCCGGGCCGATGCGGCGGTGCTGATCCCCGCCGCCGAACTGGATGCGCAGCGCCTGGCGGCCGAACTCTCGCGCATGGATCGTCCACGTGCCCTCGCCATGGCGCAGGCGGCCCGTTCGCTGGCCATGCCCGATGCCACCCGGGTGGTGGCCGGCCACTGTCTCGATCTGATCCCGGGAGGCAGGCCATGAGCGCCCCTCCCGCAAGCGTTGCCCTGCCCATGCGGCGCATCCGGCGCATCCATTTCGTGGGCATCGGCGGCTCCGGCATGGGCGGCATCGCCGAGGTGCTGGCCAACCTGGGCTACCAGGTGAGCGGTTCGGACATGGCCGAGAACGCCATGACCCGGCGCCTGGAGGGTCTGGGCGTGGCCGTTCACCGGGGTCACGACGCGGCGCATGTGCACGATGCGGATGTGCTGGTGATCTCCAGCGCCATCGAGCCGGGGAACCCGGAACTGCTGGCCGCCAGGGAGGCGCGTATCCCGGTCGTGCGCCGCGCGGAAATGCTGGCCGAACTCATGCGTTTCCGGCACGGCATCGCCGTGGCCGGCACCCATGGCAAGACCACCACCACCAGCCTGGTGGCAAGCCTGCTGGCCGAAGGGGGGCTGGACCCGACCTTCGTGATCGGCGGCCGGCTGAACAGTACCGCCAGCCACTCCCGCCTGGGCCAGGGCGCCTATCTGGTGGCGGAGGCGGACGAGAGTGATGCCTCGTTCCTTCATCTGCAGCCCATGATTGCCGTGGTCACCAACATCGACGCGGACCATCTCGCCACCTACCAGGGGGATTTCGACAGGCTGCGGGCCACATTCCTGGAGTTCCTGCATCACCTGCCGTTCTACGGGCTGGCGGTGCTCTGCATCAATGACCGACACCTGGCGGACATGCTGACAGAGGTCGGGCGGCCGACGCTCACCTACGGCATCGACGCGGCCGCCGACGTGGCCGCGAGCAACCTGCGCGCCGACGGCATCCGTACCCGGTTCGATATCACCTTGCCCGGTCGTGATCACCCGCTGGCCGTGGAGCTGAATATGCCCGGACGGCATAACGTCCTCAACGCCCTGGCCGCGGTCGCCGTGGCGCACGAACTGGGGGTGAGTGACGATGCCATCCGGCGCGGCCTGGACAGGTTCCAGGGCATCGGGCGCCGCTTCCAGGTCTACGGGGATATCACGACCCCTGCCGGCACGGTGACCCTGGTGGATGACTATGGCCACCACCCCACGGAGATTGCCGCGACCCTGGCCGCCGCCCGGGACGCCTGGCCCGGCCGGCGCCTCGTGCTGGCCTTTCAGCCTCATCGCTACACCCGCACCCGGGATCTGTTCGAGGACTTCGCGGAAGTGCTGTCCGAACCGGAGGTGCTGGTGCTGCTGGACGTGTACGCCGCCGGTGAAGCACCCATCCACGGGGCCGATGGCCGCACCCTGGCCCGGGCCATCCGGGCGCGCGGACGCGTGAACCCGGTGTTCGTGGAGTCTCCCGATCGCTTTGTGGAGACCTTGCAGGGAGTCCTTCGCGACGGGGACGTACTGCTCACCCAGGGGGCCGGAAACGTGGGCGCCCTTGCCGCCTCGCTGCCCGTGGCGCTGGCCGCCGCATCCGGGGAGGAACATCCATGATGACCGCCGAGAATCTGCAAGCCCTGCGGGGCGAACTGCGCGAGAACGAGCCCCTCGCCCGCTACAACTCCTGGCGGGTGGGTGGCCCGGCCGAGCGCCTGTACCGGCCCGCGGACATGGACGACCTGGCCCTGTTCCTGTCCACGCTGCCCAGGGGGGAACCCCTGCTGTGGCTCGGCCTCGGGAGCAACCTGCTGGTGCGCGACGGCGGACTGCGGGGCACTGTGATCGCCCTGTCCGGTGCGCTCAGTGGGCTGGAACGCCTGCCCGGAAACCGGGTTCGCGCCGAGGCCGGCGTGGCCTGCGCCAAGGTGGCCCGCTTCTGCGCGGACAGCGACCTGACCGGCGCCGAGTTCCTGGCGGGGATCCCGGGCACCATGGGCGGCGCACTGGCCATGAACGCCGGCGCATGGGGAGGCGAGACCTGGTCCTGCGTGGAGACCGTGGAAACCATGGAACGTACCGGGCGCCGCCATCTGCGCGAGGCCGGTGAATACGAGGTGGGTTACCGCAGTGTGATCACCCCGGTGGAGGAGTGGTTCGTGGCCGCGACCCTCAGGCTCGAGCCGGGCGACGGCGCGGCGGGACGCGACCGCATCCGTGAACTGCTGGCCCAGCGGGCCGAGACCCAGCCCACCGGCGTGGCCAGTTGCGGTTCCGTGTTCCGCAATCCGCCCGGCGATCATGCCGGGCGGCTGGTGGAGGCGGCCGGTCTGAAGGGCTTCGCCATGGGTGGCGCACAGGTCTCGGACAAGCACGCCAATTTCATCATCAACATAGGACAGGCCACGGCGGCGGATCTGGAGGCCCTGATCCGGCACGTCCAGACACAGGTGGAGGTCCGCTTCGGCGTGAAGCTTGAACCCGAGGTGCGCATCGTGGGCGAGCCGGGCCCGGCGCCCGGGGAGGATGCTTCGTGAATCCCGGCGAGTTCGGCAAGGTGGCGGTGCTCATGGGCGGCTGGTCCGCGGAGCGGGAGATCTCGCTCCTCAGCGGATGGGCGGTGCTCGAGGCCCTGCAGCGATCAGGGGTGGATGCGCACGGCGTCGACACGGGCCGCGACGTGATCGCGGTGCTTCGGCAGGGCGGGTTCGATCGGGCCTTCATCATGCTGCATGGCCGGGGCGGGGAGGACGGCGTGATCCAGGGCGCGCTGGATCTGATCGGCCTGCCCTATACGGGCAGCGGCGTGCTGGGTTCCGCCATCGGCATGGAGAAGCTGGTCACCAAGCGCCTGTGGCGGGGCGCCGGATTGCCCACCCCGGACTTCCAGGTGCTGGAGGCGGATTGCGACTGGTCCGCCGTGGCTTCTGGACTGGGCATGCCCCTGATCGTGAAGCCCGTGCTGGAGGGTTCGAGCATCGGCATGACCAAGGTGGAGTCGGCGGACCAGTTGCCGGAGGCCTACCTGCGGGCGGCCGCCTGCGACGGGGCTGTGTTCGCGGAGCGATGGGTGGCGGGCGAGGAATACACCGCCGCGATCCTCGGCGACGAGGTGCTGCCGCTGATCCGGCTCGAGACGCCCCGCGCGTTCTACGACTTTGACGCCAAGTACCAGTCGGACACCACCCGCTATCACTGCCCCTGCGGCCTGGAGGAGAGCGAAGAACGGCGTCTGGGCAACCAGGCGCTGCAGGCCTTCCGGGCCGTGGGCGCATCCGGCTGGGGCCGGGTGGATCTGATGGTGGACCGGGTGGGCGTGCCCTGGTTCATCGAGGTGAACACCGTGCCCGGGATGACCGACCACAGCCTGGTGCCCATGGCGGCCCGGGCCGCGGGCATGGACTTCGATGCCCTGGTCCTGCGCATTCTCGCGCAGACCCTTGACCACGGGGAGCGGCAATGACGTGGCGAACCGGGATGCCATGGCAAGGCGCAAGCGCGACCAGGCGGCCGCGCCCTGGTGGCGCGGGCTGCGCCTTCGTCGGGTGCTGCGCGCAATGGCGGCGGCAGGTGTGCTCGTGGTGACGCTGGGCGCCATGGCCGCCGGCGTGTCCTGGGCCCTGCAGCCGGGGACGCTGCCCGTGCGGGCAGTCCTGATCGAAGGTGAATTTCGTCACCTGGACCGGCGTGAACTGGAGGACGTGCTTGCCCCTCACGTGACGGGCGGTTTCTTCAGTGTGGATCTGAATGCGGTGGAGCGCGCGGGCACGGAACTGCCCTGGGTCTACGGCATCTCCGTGCGGCGCAACTGGCCGGACACCCTGGTGGTGCGGGTGACCGAACAGGTGCCGGTGGCGCGCTGGGGCGACACGCAGTTGGTGAATCGCTTCGGGGACGTGTTCACGCCATCACCGGACAGTCTGCCCGGGGGGCTGCCCGCGCTCGAGGGCGGGCCGGGGCGTCAGCGCACGCTCATGCGCCGTTACCTTGCTGTCCAGGCGCGACTGGCAGACGTGGGAATACAGGTGGAGGGGATCCGCGAGGATGCCCGTCAGGCCTGGCGCATCGATCTGGCGGGCGGGGCACGGATCCTGATGGGTCGAGACACGGGCGCGGATCACCTGGAGCGCCTGCTGCGTGTCTATCCCCGGGTGGCTGCCCACCGGGACGTACCCATCCGCACGATGGACCTGAGATACACCAACGGCATCGCCGTTGCCTGGGACGAAGACGCCCGGGCGGGGCAGTGAACGACAGTGAGGACAAAGAGAGGCTCTATGTCGAAGCGATCCGATAAGGGAATGATTGTGGGGCTGGATATCGGCACCTCCAAGGTCGAGGCCATTGTGGGCGAGATCAACGAGGAGGGTCAGATCGAGATCATCGGCATCGGCTCC
>SKOF01000290.1 GCA_007120155.1 Thioalkalivibrio sp.
TATCGATAAAGTTGAGCTGGTAGGTGCGGCCATCGCGCGCGCTGTAGTTCAGGGATACGCTCTGGGCCTTGATGGTGATGCCGCGCTCGCGCTCCAGGTCCATGGAATCCAGCACCTGCTCGGACATCTCGCGTTCTTCCAGGCCGCCGCACACCTGGATAAAGCGGTCCGCCAGGGTGGATTTGCCGTGATCGATATGCGCAATGATGGAGAAATTGCGGATATGCTTCTGTCGGGTCTCAGCCATCGATCAGGGCCTGTCGCAACTCGGCTTCATCCAGAAAATGGCAACAGAGGATCTCGCCGTCCAGGGCCAGCACGGGCACATCGACGTCAAAGCGCGCACGCAGCTCGGGATCCGCGTCCACGTCCACGGTCTGCAGAGAGACATCACGCGGAAGATCCAGGGCAGCCACCTGCGCGAGCATCTGCTCGCACAGGTGGCACCCCGTCCGGCTGTAGAGGGTCAGCGTCCGTGTCATGCGGTCAATCCGGCAGCCTCAGCGCCAGAAAGACCGGTCCCTGCCCCCGCTGCACCAGCACCGGCACGCGCACACCCCGGGGGAGTGCATCCACCAGTTCGGAGAAATGCTGCGGGGATTCGATCCGCTGGTTGTTGATCATGACCAGCACATCACCTCGCTGAATCCTGGCCTCGCGGGCCGGGCCTTCGGACACCTGCGCCACCACCACGCCGCCCTCGTCGAGGTTGAGCGCGTCGCGGATCTCCTGGGGCACCGGTTCCAGTTCCATGCCCAGCAGACTGGCGGTATCGGGCCGCGCGGGGGGCTCGCTGGGCGCACGGCTGGCCAGCTCGTCATCCGGCGGCAGTTCGGCGATGGTCACCTCCAGGGTGACCCGCTCGCCGCCACGCAGCACCTCCACCTCCGCGGGGGCACCCACCCGGGTGCGGCCCACCAGCGGCGGCAGGGCGCTGGAGCGGGGCACATCCATGCCGTTGAAGGTCAGGATCACGTCACCCACCTGCAGGCCGGCCGCCTCGGCCGGGCTGTCGGGCAGGACGCGGGCCACCAGCGCACCGGTGGGGCGGGTCATGCCGAACGAGTCGGCCAGATCCCGGGTCACCTCCTGGATGAGCACACCCAGCCAGCCCCGGCTCACATAGCCCTTGGTGCGGATCTGTTCCACCACTTCCATGGCCATTTCAATCGGGATGGCGAACGACAGGCCCATGAACCCGCCGGTACGGCTGTAGATCTGGGAGTTGATGCCCACCACCTCGCCATCCATGTTGAACAGCGGACCGCCGGAATTGCCCGGATTGATGGCCACGTCGGTCTGGATGAAGGGCACGTAGTTTTCCGAAGGCAGTGCGCGGCCCTTGGCGCTGACGATGCCGGCGGTGACCGAATGATCGAAGCCGAAGGGCGAGCCGATGGCCAGTACCCACTCGCCCACCTGCAGGGCATCGGAATCGCCCAGCTTAAGGGTGGGCAGCCCGTCCGCCTCGATCTTGAGCAGGGCCACGTCGCTCTTGGGATCGGACCCCACCACTTCCGCGGCGAAGGTGCGCCGATCGCTGAGGCGCACCACGATCTCGTCAGCCTGGTGGACGACGTGATGATTGGTCACCACGTAGCCGTCTTCGGTGATGATGAATCCCGAGCCCAGGGAAGGCGTTTCAAAGGATTCGGGCATCTCGCCGCCCTCACCAAAGAAACGCCGCAGCAGGTCACCCAGGGGACCGTCCTCGGGCATGTCCGGGATGCGGAACTGATGACCCTCGCGGTCGCCCCGGGCCACGGTGCGCGTGGTACTGATGTTGACCACGGCCGGGCTGTTCTCCTGCACCAGGGGCACGAAATCGGGCAGGTTGCCGCGCCCGGCAGCGGGAAGCGCCAGCAACAGGCAGAGCACGAATGTAGTCAGGGAAAAGGTACTGCGGCGAAAAACCATCATGAAAAACCAGCCAGGTGAACGAAAAAATCAGGCCCGATTATGACAATCAGGGCGCGAAAACGCCATTGGCATGAGGCGCCTGGACACTCAGCCGGCGCAAAACCACCGGCTGGTAGCGGCGGTTGCCGCTCACCCGCCGGGCGAAAAACCGCACCCAGGCCAGTCCGGCCGCCAGTCCGCCCAGCCCTGCCAGGACCACCACCGGCTCGCCGGCCGCGGGCCACAGCGCGCCTGCCGCCACCGCGAAGGCCAGCATGCCGATCAGCGGCACCGTGTAGATGGCCAGGGAGCCCCGCACCAGCGCCGATTCCTCGATACCGACCACGACTTCGTCCCCCAGGCGCACGCCCACGGGATCGATGGCGCGCACCCGGCTGCGGCGGTTGCCAAGCACCTTGGCCAGCACCGAGGTACCGCAACCCTTGCTGGCGGCGCAGGTGCCGCAGGTGGACTGGCGCAGCGTCTCCACCCAGGCGTGGCCATCACCCACGGAAATGACGCGGGCGCGCTCCTCGATCACCGTGCAGCCCCCTCGTAGGTCACCGAGTCGGCGATCATGCGCACCGTGGCGCCGGGCACCTCACCCACCACGGTCACCTGGTAGTCTCCCGAAGGCACTGCCATGGCATGGAGGGCCCCGGACTGGGTGACGCCCATGTAGAGATCATCCGGGCCCGGGGCCCGCGAAATGAAAACGGATACCGTGGCGAGCCCGTCGCTCAGCACCATGTGCTGCACCGGATTCTGGTTGGCGGCCATGGGCCGCTTGGTCACGGAGGTCAGATGAAATCCCGCCGGGATATCCCGCACAGTCCAGCCCGGGTCCGGGGGCAGTTCGCTGTGCCCCGGCTGGGCATCCACCCGGTAGGTGTTGAACCCCTCCCCCTTCATCACCGACTGGAAACGGTCATCGGCCACGTGCGCCGGGAACTGGATGCTGGTGAACATGAACTGCTCGATGGTGTTGCCCTCGTGATCCACCATTTCGGACTTGAGCAGCATGCCTGACTCCTCGTTGATGCACAGGCGATGTGCATAACGCAGTTCGTCCTGCGGCTCGATCTGCACCGTGCGGCAGGGCAGGCCCGCGATCCGCTGTTCATCCTTGAGCGAGAAACGGTAGGGGGAGTCCGGTCCGAATCCGCGATCCGGTATGGCGGCGGGCAGACCGCCCAGGCGGCTGCGCCGCGGCTCGATGACCACGGAACGGCTTGCGGGCCAGATGCAGGTGAGGATGTTGTCGTCCCGGATCACCTCCCGGGGTTCCCCGGTCAGCGACAGCAGGCGCTCACGCTGGCCGCGCTCATCCCGCGTGTGGACGATCTGCATGGTTTCTGTTTTCTGGCCGTGGATGTAGACGAAGGTACCTTCGTAGCTCAGGCTCTCCACCGCCTGGATCATCCGCTGCAGGAGCAGGTCGGCCCTGTGATCCTCGGCCCATGCGACCGGTGAGCCCAGCAGCGAGCAGGCCAGTACGACGCGAAAAAGCCCGGGACCCGGCATGCTATTCCGCCGGTGTCTCGTAGCCGACCACGCGCACATAGGGCATCAGCCCCCGGCCCGCGCCGTGCTCCGCGTGATTGACGATGAAACTGTGTATGCGGGCATCCGATGCCTCAAGAGGCTCCAGGGCGGGCCGGCTGCGGGACGTGCTGCTGGCGGCGATCACCGGCCCCGCATCGGCTGCCGGCGCGGCACGCTGAGCAGGGGGCGGAATGGTGTTTTCGGCTTCGGCCACGGCCGGGACCGCCGGATCCTCGCCTCCCGTCAGGTTCACCACCCCCACCAGTACCGCGACCGCCACCGAGGCCGCCATGGCGACCCCTGCCACAGGCTTGACGAGGCGGCGTCCCACGGCGCCCGCGACGGGCACGGATTCCGCCTCGTCCGCGATCCGTGCCATGACAGCATCGGCAAACCCCGGTCTGGCCGCATGGTTCAGGCCTCCGCGAACCGCATCACCGATCAGGTGGTAGCGTTCCCACAAGGCCATGTCCTGTTTGTTGCGTGCCAGTTCATCCAGCAGACGACGCACCTCGAAGCCTTCGGCTTCGCTGTCCACGAGGGCTGAAAGCCGTTCGTTCTTCGTGACTGTCATGGCGGTACTCTCTCTTACAACTCGAATGCGTCAGTCCAGGAGCGGCCGCAACGTGCGGTCGATGGCCTCCCGGGCTCGAAAGATCCGGGATCGCACGGTACCGATAGGGCATCCCATGGTCTGTGCGATCTCTTCATAGCTCATGCCTTCCAATTCCCGAAGGGTGATGGCTGTCTTCAGATCCTCGGGCAGCGACTCGATGGTTCGCTGCACCGCGGCCTGTATCTCTTCGGACAACAACTCCCCCTCGGGGGTTGCATATTCCTTGAGCGCGGATTCACCGCCCATCTGTTCCGCATCCTGGGCGTCCACCTCGTAGTCCGGCGTGCGCCGGCTCTGGGACACCAGGTGGTTCTTGGCCGTGTTGATGGCGATCCGGTACAACCAGGTATAGAACGCGCTGTCACCACGGAAACTGGACAGGCCGCGGTAGGCCTTGATGAAGGCCTCCTGGGATACATCCTGGGCAGCGGAGGGATCATAGACGTACCGCGAGACCAGATTGACAATCTTGTGCTGGTACTTGCGCACCAAGGCGTCGAATGCAGTCTTGTCTCCGGCCTGTACACGCTTGACCAGCTCCTCGTCGGTGACTTTCTGGCCCATTCGGGCACTCCCCCCTTCAGGGTACCTCCTGTACCCTACCTGCGATTGACCCGCAAAGCTGCGGTAAGTTCTGGAAGAAACGCCCCGATTTTGCCGCCCCGTGCGCCGGGGCCCGTCTCGACCATGCTGCAAGCGACTCATCGGCAGCCAAAAACTGTGACAAAATAACCCAGACCATGAACGCGTCTCAAGCCAAGTCTCAAGCCCACCACCATGACGTGCTGATCATCGGCAGCGGCGCAGCCGGTCTCGGGCTCGCCCTGCGCCTGGCACCCCACCGGCGCGTGGCGGTGCTGAGCAAGGGCCCCATCACCGAAGGCAGCACCTTCTACGCCCAGGGCGGCGTATCCGCCGTGCTCGACGATCAGGACTCACTGGACGCCCATGTGCAGGACACCCTCTCCGCCGGGGCCGGCCTGTGCGTGGAAGAGGTGGTACGGCACACGGTGGAACAGGGTCCCGAGAGCATCCGCTGGCTCACGGAACTGGGCGTGCCCTTTACCCGGGAGACCCTCGCCGACGGCCGCACCCAGCTGCACCTGACCCGCGAAGGCGGCCACAGCCACCGGCGCGTGGTGCATGCGGCCGACGCCACCGGCAAGGCCATCGAGGACACCCTGGTGGGCCAGGCGCGGCGCGCCGACAATATCGACCTGTTCGAGCAGCACATCGCGGTGGATCTCATCACCACCGGCAAGCTGGGCATGCCCGGCCCCAACCGTTGTGTCGGCGCCTACGTACTGGACCGGGCCAACGGCGTGGAGATCTTCCAGGCGCCCTGCGTGGTGCTGGCCACGGGCGGCGCCAGCAAGGTCTACCTGTACTCCAGCAACCCGGACGGCGCCACCGGCGACGGCATCGCCATGGCCTGGCGCGCGGGCTGCCGGGTGGCCAACATGGAGTTCATGCAGTTCCACCCGACCTGCCTGTATCACCCGAAGGCCAAGTCGTTCCTGATCTCCGAGGCGGTGCGCGGCGAAGGGGGGAAACTACTGCTGCCGGACGGCACGCCCTTCATGCACCGCTTCGATCCCCGGGGCGAACTGGCGCCCCGGGATATCGTCGCCCGGGCTATCGACCACGAGATGAAGCGCCTGGGCGCCGAATGCGTCTACCTGGACATCACCCACAAGCCGGCCGAGTTCATCCGCGGCCACTTCCCCACCATCCACGAGCACTGCCTGAGTTTCGGCTTCGACATGACCCGGGAGCCCCTGCCCGTGGTGCCCGCCGCCCACTACACCTGTGGCGGCATCGCCACGGATCTGCGTGCCCGCACCGATCTGGACGGCCTCTACGCCATCGGTGAGACCGCCTACACGGGCCTGCACGGCGCCAACCGCATGGCCAGCAACTCACTGCTCGAATGCCTGGTCTTCGCCCGGGCCGCCGGAGAGGACATCCTGGCCCGCGGACCCCTCGACAACGGGACGCTGGTGATCCCGCCCTGGGATGAGAGCCGCGTGACGGATTCCGACGAGGAGGTGGTGGTCTCCCACAACTGGGACGAATTGCGCCGCTTCATGTGGGACTACGTGGGCATCGTGCGCACCACCAAGCGCCTGGAACGGGCCCGTCACCGGGTGGACCTGCTCATGGGGGAGATCCACGAGTACTACAGCAACTTCCGCGTCACCAACGACCTGCTGGAACTGCGCAACCTGGCCCTGGTGGCCGACATCATCATCCGCTGCGCCCTGTCACGGCAGGAAAGCCGCGGCCTGCACTACACCCTGGATTACCCCGAACCGGACCCGAAACTGGACGGCGTGCCGACGATGGTGGCGCCGCCATAGGCCAAATGGGAAGTGTGAATTGGGAAGTGGGAAGTGGGGGCTCATTTCCCACTTCCCAATTCCCACTTCACACTTTAATAAAGTGTTCCCGGTAATGCTTCAGCTCCTCCACCGACGCGCGGATGTCGTCCAGGGCCTGATGGGTGGACTCCTTGGTCAGGCCATTGACGACCCCGGGAGCCCAGCGCCGGGCCAGCTCCTTGAGGGTGCTGACATCCAGGTTCCGGTAGTGGAAGAAGGCCTCCAGATCCGGCATGCAGCGGGCCAGGAAACGCCGGTCCTGACAGATGCTGTTGCCGCACATGGGGGAGCTGCGCGGGGGCACGTACTTCTCCAGGAAACGCAGGGTTTCCTGTTCCGCCTCGATCTCGGTGTGGAAACTCGTCCTGACCCGCTCCAGGAGACCCGAGCGCCCATGGGTGTCACGGTTCCAGTCGTCCATGCGGCTGAGGATGGCGTCGTTCTGATGCACGGCAATCACCGGGCCCTCGGCCAGGAGGTTGAGGTCCTTGTCCGTGACCAGGGTGGCAATCTCGATGATGTAGTCCGACTGGGTGTCCAGACCAGTCATCTCCAGATCGATCCAGATCAGGTTGTCGGCACTGGGATTCATGAAGCTCCTTGAACAGGCGGATCAGGGGCAACGGACAATCCGCACCCGGGGCGATCGCCGCCTTCAACCGGACCGGCGAGCCCGTACAAGACGCGTGATCACCCTTTCGAGACAGCAGTGTACATGGATTGTTCCGGCCGGTTCGAGCCGGCCGGCGGCGTGACACACCCGACGCGGACAGGTCCGATCTGCATACGGCCGCTTCAGGCCATATACTCTCTGGTCAGGCAGGCCCGCGCGGGCCGGGCAACCCGCTGTTGCCCTGCACACAGTATATTGGAGGAGTTTCGCACATGAAGATCGGTACCCCCGCCAAAGCGATGATGTTGGCCGCA
>SKOF01000026.1 GCA_007120155.1 Thioalkalivibrio sp.
ATGGCAGACCCGAAACTAACCGATGAACAGCGAGCGAAGTTAGCCATCCTTGAGCCCATGCTCAGGTCTGCGGCCGACGCCCGCAACTATGAGCAAGCGAAGGAAGTTACGCTGAGGATCCAGAACGTGCTCAGGCCATCAGGCCAAGAAACGCGCCTCATGAAAGCTAAGAATCAGCTGTTCGAAGTGGCGATGGAGTCCGGCAACCTCAATACCGCGATCACGGGATTTATAGGTGTTCGGCAGAAGGTGGCAAAGCGTACAAGGCTCTATCTTGAGGCAACAACGCTGCTTGCAATTTGTTATCTCAGGAAGAAAGATCTCGCTTCGGCGCGCCCATACATGTTGGAGGCCTTCGAACGGGAGAAGAACATCGTTTCTCCGGAACGGCAGTCTGAGTACCGGGTTGCGTTGGCAAAACGGTTCGACGAAGAAGCGTTGCTGGCCAGTCTGGCGGCCGGAGATCCGGTTCACCTAGATGTAGATAGCGTTCAGGAAGAGGCTGGGCGGCTAGTTTATTCAATGCACGAAGACGAGATATTGGAACTGCTCGGTTCAGCTGTTCCGGAGGGTGCTTTGGCGTTCGTTCAGGATGTCCATAAGCAATCTCAGGGTCTCCTTACGTACGAGGAAAAGAAAAAGCTTCCATCGCCTGCTTCGTTTGCTGAGCGAAAGAAATTGGGGAAGGGTATTTTGTCAGCTTTTCAGTCTGTAATTTGGCGTTCCCTGTGCGATAAGGACAGTGAGGTTTACAAGATGTGGTTTACCAACGGGATGCAGGCGGTTCTCGATAAGAAGTACATAACCGCAGCAGTTGTTGGAGCTCTGTCAGGCCTAAATATCGGATTCTATGCCGTCGCAGCCTACCTGACTGCCCTCTTGATCAAGATTGGCATAGAGACCTTCTGCACAGTGTACAAGCCCTCAAGCATCATGGGCCTGCGGTAGCCGGTTTAATCATGATGAGCAATACGGCCAAGAGCCGAACAGGGCGGTTGAGAGCGACCTGGGTAAGCGCTATTGCGCTTACCCAGGCGCCTCACCGCTGGCGTTCGGAAAGTTCCATTGCCGAAAAAACCCTACGTCCTCGGCATC
Organism: Thioalkalivibrio sp.; assembly: GCA_007120155.1. Lineage (GTDB taxonomy): Bacteria > Pseudomonadota > Gammaproteobacteria > Ectothiorhodospirales > Ectothiorhodospiraceae > Thioalkalivibrio_A. The sequence continues at coordinate 1,096 of SKOF01000026.1, forward strand.
AAATCGCCCTAACCAGAATCACCCCTCGGCAATCACCCCTGCCGCCTGCTGGTCCGCATGATAGGAGGAACGCACCATCGGTCCGCTGGCCACCTGGCTGAAGCCGAGACGGCGCGCCACGTCGGCCAGGCGGTCGAACTCTTCCGGAGTGACATAACGCTTCACCGGCAGGTGATGCAGGCTGGGTTGCAGGTACTGGCCCAGGGTGAGCATGTCGCAGCCATGATCGCGCAGGTCGCGCATCACCGCTTCCACTTCGTGCAGCTCCTCGCCAAGGCCGAGCATCAGGCCGGACTTGGTGGGTATCCCGGGATGATGTTCCTTGAAGGCCCGGATGAGTTTCAGAGACCAGTCGTAGTCGGAACCGGGGCGGGCCTCCCGGTAGAGCCGGGGCACGGTCTCCAGATTGTGGTTGAACACATCGGGCGGGGCCTCGTCGAGGATCGCCAGGGCCACATCCATGCGGCCGCGGAAATCCGGCACCAGGATCTCGATGCGGATATCCGGATTATGGGCGCGGGTGGCGCGGATGCACGCCACGAAGTGGCCGGCACCGCCGTCGCGCAGGTCGTCCCGGTCCACGGAGGTGATGACCACGTATCGCAGATTCATGCTGCGGATGGTGCGCCCGAGGTTCTCCGGTTCGTCCTCGTCCAGCGGGTTGGGCCGGCCGTGGGCCACATCGCAGAAGGGGCAGCGCCGGGTGCAGATGTCACCCATGATCATGAACGTGGCGGTGCCGTGACCGAAACACTCGCCCAGGTTCGGGCAGGCCGCTTCCTCGCACACGGTGTGCAGGTGCTGTTCCCGGAGCACACGCTTGAGCCGCTGCACCTCGGGGCTGCCGTGACTGCGGGCCCGGATCCATGCGGGCTTGCGCAGCGGGCGCTCGGTGGGCTTGATCTTGACCGGGATGCGCGCGACCTTGTCGGCGGCCCGCTGCTTGACGCCCCGGACGGGTGTCTCGTGTGCTTCACTCATGATTTCATGGTCTCTCGATGTCAATGGCGCGGATCGGAGGAACGCCGGGCATGCGGCCCGGCGTACCGGTGCCCATTCAGCATGACCATCACCGTCCTGATCCGGGTTTCGGCCCGATCCCCGGGGTCGATGCGATCATCCTCGTCTGCTGCATGCGGGCGGGATTCCGCGAGAATCGCCATGCCACGTGGCGCGGGGGGCTCCGCCCGTGCCATGTGGTGGCGGGGGTCTGTGCCGCAATTGTCGCACAGCGATGCCCCGATCCCAATGCCGGGCCGGCATGCCGGCCGTCAGCGGGCGGCGGCCAGTGCCTGGGTGATGTCCTCGAGGATGTCGTCGATGTGTTCGATGCCCACGGACAGGCGCACCATGTCCTCGGATACCCCTGCCGTGGCCAGTTCCTCCGCCGAAAGCTGCCGGTGGGTGGTGGTGGCCGGGTGGCATGCGAGCGTCTTGGCATCGCCGATATTGACGAGCCGCGTGGCCAGTTGCAGCGCATCGATGAAGCGCGCGCCGGCCTCCCGTCCGCCCTCGATGCCAAATGACAGGATGCTGGCGGGACGCCCGTCCATGTAGCGCCTGGCATGCTCGTGATCCGGGTGATCCGGCAGGCCCGCGTACCTGACCCAGCGCACGCCCTTCTGAGCCTGGAGGAATTCGGCCACGGCCAGCGCGTTCTCGCAGTGGCGGTCCATGCGTACCGCGAGCGTTTCGATGCCCTGGAGGATCAGGAAGCTGTTGAACGGCGAGATGGCCGCACCCATGTTGCGCAGCGGCACGACCCGTGCCCGGCCGATGTAGGCGGCGGCTCCGAGTGCCTCCGTGTAGACCACGCCATGATAGGACGGGTCGGGCTCGCACAGGCCGCGGAAGCGCTCGGCGTGTTCGGCCCAGGGGAATTCTCCGGAATCCACGATCACGCCGCCGATGGTGGTGCCGTGGCCGCCCATGTACTTGGTGAGCGCGTGTACGACGATGTCCGCACCGTGCTCGAACGGGCGGCACAGGTACGGACTCGGCACGGTGTTGTCCACGATCAGCGGCACGCCGTGAGCGTGGGCCAGATCCGCCATGGCCCGCAGGTCCGCGACATTGCCTGCCGGGTTGCCCACGGATTCGCAGAATACAGCCCGGGTGCCGTCGTCCATCAGTGCCTTCATGGCGTCCAGATCGCCGGGCGGCGCAAAACGGACGTCGATACCGTAGCGCGGGAAGGTATGGGCAAACAGGTTGTAGGTCCCGCCGTAGAGCGTGCTGGTGGTGACGATGTTGTGCCCCGCCTGGGCAATGGTCATGATCGAATAGGTGACCGCCGCCATGCCGGATGCCAGCGCCAGTGCGCCCACGCCCCCCTCCAGGGCCGCCACCCGCTGCTCCAGCACGTCGTTGGTGGGGTTCATGATGCGCGTGTAGATGTTGCCCTGTACCTTCAGGTCGAACAGATCGGCGCCGTGCTGGGTGTTGTCGAAGGCGTAGGACGTGGTCTGGTAGATGGGTACCGCCACCGCCTTGGTGGTGGGGTCCGGGCCGTAGCCCGCATGGATGGCCAGGGTCTCGAATTTCATGGGATCCGGTTCCTTGTGCTGTGGGTGATTGGGGTGGTCTGAGGTTGGCGGCGGGCGGCAGCCCGCAGTGTGTCATCGTGCCGAAGTGCCCATGTGGGTCGCATGGCATCATCGATCAGCCCGTGGGCTTCGAGCCAGGCCCGGGCATCCCCGGCATCCTTGCAGAACCAGTCGCGGGTACTGCCCAGGCGGAAACTGTAACCCCAGGCGTCCATGTCCTCCATGAGCCTTTCGCGGCCCACGCCGGGCAGCTCGTCGGCCAGCAGGATCTGCAGGAAGCACACGGCGCACTCCTCCAGATCGTCGCCGCCCGCGTCCGTGTCCAGGCAGGCCCGGCGTTGCGGGTCCATGCACAGGTAGTGACAGGCCTCGTGCAGGGCGGAGTGCAACGGGGTGTCGGGACTGACGTGCAGCCGGTGGCCCTGCAGCCCCGCCTCGGGTGCCCCCCAGTAGGAGCCCGGCAGTGCCGCGGTGACGGGATGCTCGCACAATGTCATGCCATATCGCCCGAACAGCGCGGTGAGCGCCTGCCTTAACGATGCGTTCAGGCACAGAATCGGGGACGGAACGGCGGGATTTGCGGTGAAATCGGTCAAGAAAACCTCTTCGGAGTGACTATACTCGCGGGGCTCGGAATGGGTATCATAAGAATAATCATGGGTGGAAATTAAAGAAAATCAATAAGTAGATTCCGGAAATCCGGATCTCAAAACCGATCGGGAGGAAACCATGAAATATCGTTTGGGCGTTCTTGCGTTGGGTGCCGCCGCCCTGTTTTCGGGGGGTGTCATGGCGGGTGATCCGGCGGCGGGTCAGTTGAAGGCGGATACCTGCCTGGGTTGTCACGGCATTCCCAGCTACAAAAACGTCTACCCCACGTACCACGTACCCAAGATCGGCGGGCAACACGCCGAGTATCTGGTCGACGCGCTGCGGGCCTATCAGGCAGGCCAGCGCCAGCATCCCACCATGCGGGCCCAGGCGGCCGACATGAGTGAACAGGACATGCTGGACATCGCCGCGTACTTTGCCAATGCGCCGCGTTGAGGCGGCCGACCAGACCGAGGATTCAAGAATGAAGATCATGCCGACCCTGCTTGCCGCTGCCGCACTTGCGTTCGCTTCAAGCCACGCGCTGGCCGGGGATCCCCGTGCCGGGGAGTCCAAGGCCGAGGCCTGCATCGCCTGTCATGGCGCCGACGGCAACAGCCCCGCGCCCAGCTTTCCGCGCATCGGGGGCCAGTACGAGAGTTACCTGCTGCATTCACTTCGAGGTTACAAGTCCGGCGATCGGGTGAATGCGATCATGGCCGATATAGTCAAGGACCTGTCGGACCAGGACCTGCGTGATCTTGCGGCGTACTACGCCGCTCAGGACAGCGGCCTGTACGTACCCCGGCGGGGCCAGTAGGGCGTCCGTGTGCGTACCGGGGGCCGATGCCCCCGGTTACTCTGCCTTATCGTCTTCAGAAGCTGTCCGGCCGCCGCTGTTGCAGCCCCCGGTCCGGCGGGCTATTCCCCGCCCTGGGACTGCCACTGGGCGGGGGTGAACGGCCGGATTGTGAGGGCGTGGACGGCGCCGCTGGCAATCTCCGCGGACACCGTGGCGTAGACCCGCTGCTCGGCCTTCATGCGGGCCTGCAGCTTGTCCCGGACGTTTTCCGAGTCGAGCCCTTCGAACTCGTCGCTCACCACCGTGGCTTCGAATTTGCCGTCGCCGCCGGTCACCCGGACCTGGGCACCGGGCATGTTCCTGCTGATCAGTTCCTGGACCTGTTCGGGACTCATGGGCTGGCCTGTTCCGTGTGTTGCTCAATGGGGCGCCCATGATAACGATTGAGCCGGCATCCGTCAGCCGGCGTCGCCGATGCGGCGCCAGGGCGGGACGGGTTCCGGCTCCGGCGAGAGGCCCAGGTAGGCGCGAAACACCGGCCACTGACTGCCCATCACCTGGTCCAGGTAGGCGGACATCAGGTGGGTGCGGTCCACGCCCTCGACCCAGCCGTAGATGGACTGGCGCAGCTCCGCCGCCGTGTTCACGTTCACGTGAAGGTCATGCACCACGCGGCGGTACTCCTCCAGGGTGGGATGGACGTCCAGCGTGTCGAATACGGCCTTCAATGCATCCAGCATGGGGCGGGCGTTGTCGGCGAGGCCCAGCATCCCGGGCGTGACTGCCTGTTCAGACGGCTCGTGTCTGCCCAGCCACAGGCTGAAGGCCATGAGCTTGAGCGTATGGTAGAGGGGTTCATCCGAGATCAGCACCACCAGCAGGTTGCGCCGGTGCCCCTTGAGCGCCAGTTCCCCGTAACGCCAGATACCGTCGCGAATGAACTCGGCCAGGCGGATGTGGATCTGAAAGCGTGCCTGGTGCAACTGATCCAGGATCAGGAACGTGGGTTCGCCTTCGCTCAGGGCACAGGCCTCCGCCATGATACGGTCCAGGGCGTCGGCCGGCGGCTCTCCGGGCGGTTTGTCGGGCTCATCGACAGGCTCGATGCGCACGGGCGGCGGTGGCGGCGGGTCGGTGAATTCATGGTACAGCACGTGCTCGTGACCCAGGGCATGCCCCAGCGCGTAGGCGAAGGCGGTGCGGCGACGGTCGCCGCTGTCGCCCTCCAGGTTGAGGCAGCGCAGATGATCCACCGGGGCGGAGAGCAGGCACTGGAGCGGGTAGCCGAAATCCTCGTCCGAGACGAAGCCGTGTTCCGCAAGCCTTTGTTTCAGTGATGACATTTTGTGAAACCCGCTGACCCTGTCATGATTATTGGCAGGCGCGGGGAGATCGGCAAGCGCGATGCCGTCATGTCCCGACGGACGGTCCCCGGCGACGGCGGAGCGTGACCATTCAACCAGCCAAACCCCGAAGGAGGTGCCCGGATGCACTTCAGGCAACTGTTCGAACCCGAATCGTCCACCTATACCTATCTCCTGGCCTGCCCGCAGAGCGGCGAATGCGCGCTGGTGGACCCCGTGATCGAGACCGTGGAGCGTGATCTTTCCGTGGTGCAGGAACTGGGTCTGACACTCACATGCGCGCTGGAGACCCATATTCATGCGGACCACATCACCGGTGCGCTCAAGCTCAAGGCCCTGAGCGGATGCAGGATCGCCGGCCCCGCCATGGATGAACTGCCGTGCCGCGATATCGGCGTGCGCGAAGGCGAGCCGTTTCGCATCGGCACGATCACGCTGAATCCGCTGTTCACGCCCGGGCATACGGATACCCACCACGCCTTCCTGCTGGAACACGGCGGACTCAACCTGCTGTTCTCGGGGGATGCCCTGCTCATCGAGGCCTGCGGACGCACGGATTTTCAGTCCGGAGATGCCCGGACCCTGTACCGGTCCATCCATGAAAAGTTCTTCTCCTTGCCTGACGAGACCCTGGTCTATCCGGCCCATGATTACGAGTCGCGTCAGATCACCACCATCGGGCAGGAGAAGATGCGCAATCCCCGCCTGGGCCGCGGCAAGACCCTGGAAGAGTTCGTGAAGATCATGGAGGAGATGGACCTGCCCTATCCGCGCAAGATCGATTTCTCCCTGCCGGGCAACGAGTTGTGCGGGGAGTGTCCGGACAATGTGCCGGAGGAGATGAGGCGTCTGTGCGACGTGACCAGACAAGGTTAAGAGCAGTGGCAAGTCTCAAGTGGCAAGTGGCAAGGAACACCACTGCCCCTCCGGCCCCCGCCCTGA
>SKOF01000431.1 GCA_007120155.1 Thioalkalivibrio sp.
CTCACAGTTCGATTCCTTCCAGTTGCGCCACGGTGTTGATGTCCTTGTCGCCCCGGCCGGACAGATTGATGATGACGATGGCGTCTCGATCCATCTGCGGCGCGCGCTTCATCACGTAGGCCACGGCATGACTGGATTCCAGCGCCGGGATGATGCCCTCGGTGCGGGTCAGGTGATGGAATGCGGCCATGGCCTCGTCGTCGGTCACCGAGACGTAGTGCGCGCGCCCTGTGTCCTTGAGCCAGGCGTGCTCCGGGCCCACCCCGGGGTAGTCGAGACCGGCGGAAATGGAGTGGGTCTCGATGATCTGCCCGTCGGCGTCTTCCATGAGATAGGTGCGGTTGCCGTGCAGGACACCCGGCTTGCCGGCGCACAGCGGTGCGGAATGGCGCCCGGTATCGATGCCGTCGCCCGCCGCTTCCACGCCGTAGAGTTCGACGCCGGAATCGTCCAGGAAGGGATGGAACAGGCCGATGGCGTTGGAACCGCCGCCCACGCAGGCCACCAGCGCATCGGGCAGGCGTCCGGTGCGCTTGAGGCATTGATCGCGGGCCTCGCGGCCGATCACCGACTGAAAATCCCGCACCATGGCCGGATACGGGTGGGGGCCGGCGACGGTGCCGATGATGTAGAAGGTGTTGTCCACGTTGGTCACCCAGTCGCGCATGGCCTCGTTCAGCGCGTCCTTGAGGGTGCGGGAACCGGAAGTCACCGGCACGACCGTGGCGCCCAGCAGGCGCATGCGATACACGTTCGGCGCCTGGCGCTGGATGTCCTCCGCGCCCATGTAGACCACGCACTCGAGTCCCAGGCGGGCGGCCACGGTGGCCGTGGCCACACCATGCTGCCCCGCCCCGGTTTCGGCGATGATGCGGGTCTTGCCCATGCGCTTGGCCAGCAGCGCCTGGCCGATGGTGTTGTTCACCTTGTGGGCGCCGGTGTGGTTCAGATCCTCACGCTTGAGATAGACCTGCGCGCCGCCCAGTTCGCGGCTCAGCCGCTCGGCGTGATACAGGGGGCTCGGCCGGCCCACGTAATCGGCCAGGTCCGCATCCAGCTCCGCCAGGAACGCCGGATCACCCATGTAGCGCGCATAGGCTTCACGCAATTCCTCCAGGGGCTCCATGAGCGTCTCGGAGACGAACTGGCCGCCGTACGGACCGAAGTGTCCGTGGGCGTCCGGGTAGGCGCTCCAGTCCACCTTGCGCCTGGATTCAGGGATTGCAGTCAACGCGTTTCACCTCGTCTACAAAGGCCTGCATGCGCGCGGGATCCTTGATCCCGGGCCGCGCCTCCACGCCCGTACTTACATCCACGGCCCACGGGCGCACACGGCGCACCGCATCGGCCACATTCTCCGGATTGAGCCCGCCCGCCAGCACCAGGCAATGGCGCAGATCCCGCGGGATCCGGTCCCAGTCGAAGGTCTCGCCCGTGCCGCCCGTCCTGCCGTTTCCGTGGCTGTCCAGCAGAAAACCGGCGGCATGCGGATAGGTCTCCATGTAGGCCACCGGGTCCGTGCCCGGCGCCATCGGCACCGCCTTCAGGTAAGGCCGGCCGATCGCGTCACAATCCGCGGGGCACTCATCCCCATGGTACTGCAGCAGGTCCAGCGGGACCGTGTCCAGGATGGCCGCCACCCTATCCGGGGCCGCGTCCACGAACAGGCCGACCCGGCTCACGAACGGCGGCATGGCCAGCGCCATCTCCCGCGCCGCCTCCGGGGTCACCGCCCGGGGGCTCCGGGCATAAAACACGAACCCCACCGCATCGGCACCCGCCATGGCCGCGGCGAGTGCATCCTCCATGCGGGTGATGCCACAGATTTTGACCCGGGTCCGGGGAATTGTCATGGGTGCTGACCAAGGCGCCTCGGAGGAAGCGGTACACTATCAGAAATCAGGGGGTTGTACTAAGTGTGGGGGCTGGGGGCATGGGTTTTCCGATATTGATTGGTGGGCCCGAGGATCACGCGGCGCGGGTGTTCTGACGTCTATTGCCTCAGTCAAAGGCGTTTCGATCCGGCCTGCAGCCGGCTCGAGTTACTTTTCTTGCTTGTCCAAGAAAAGTAACCAAAAGAACCACACCCCGATGTCGCACCCCCTTCGGGGGTCCCCTGCGTTGCTCGGCTTCGAGGGGGTCGGCACACAGGCCATCCCTGGCCCGAGCACCGACGCGCCGCATCCTTGCGGCGCCCCTTCGGGCTGTTTCCCTCGAAGCCTGCGCTACTCGGTGCGCCATAGGGGGGAAGGTCAACACCGCTTCGAGTGGCATAGGGGCAATGTTGATATTGGTTCCTTTATGGATCGCCGTGCCTCACCCGGTTCGGCCGGAGGGCCGGCCTCCTACAGGGAAACCCAAGGCCCCGAAGCCCAGTACTCACCTCATGCTGATCGAAGGGGTCTTGACGTTTGCCCGTATGGCTCGCCGAGCACGGGGGTGTTGCGGGGAAAAAGCCCGTCAGGGGCGCCGCAGGGACGCGGCGCGTCGATCGTCAGGCCACGGACGGCCTGTCGATCGACCCCCCGCAACGCCCCCGCGCACAGGGCACCCCGAAGGGGCGAGACATCCGGGTGTCGTTTCTTTGGTTACTTTCTTTGGACAAGCAAAGACAAAATCGCCGGGAGCGATTTTGCGCGCCAGCCCCGAAGGGGTGAGGCGCATGGACGCGCCGAACAAAGTAACTCGAGCCCCGCGCAGCGGGGATCGAAACGCATTTGAGCTTTGACCTTAGCCACCGAATCCCCACCTGCGGCATCAAAACTCGGGCAACACCGGCTCCAATACAATCCCGGTCTCCGGCTCATACTCCACATGCACCAGATACAGCCCATCCGGCGGCGCCGTCACACCGCCGAGGGTTCGATCCCGGGCATGCAGCACCTCCGAGACCCACTCCACCGGCCGCTCCCCCTCCCCCACGGCCATGAGCACGCCGGCGATGTTGCGTACCATGTGATGCAGGAAGGCGTTGGCGTGCACGTCCAGGTAGATGAAATCCCCGTGCCGGGCCACCTCCAGGGACAGCAGGGTGCGCACGGGGCTCTTCGCCTGGCAACCCACAGCGCGAAAACTGGTGAAATCCCATTCGCCCAGGAGTCGCTGACCTGCTTCGTGCATGCGCGCGGCATCCAGCGGCTGGTGATGCCAGGTCACCCGCCGGTGCAGGATGGCAGGGCGCACCCAGCGATTGAAGATCACATAGCGATAACGCCGGCTGCGAGCCGAGAAGCGGGCACTGAAGGCGGCGTACACCTCACGTGACCACAGCAGGCTGATCTCCGGGGGCAGGTTGCTGTTGCCCCCGAGCACCCAGGAACGGGCACTGCGTTCGGACACGGTATCAAAATGGATCACCTGGGCCGTGGCGTGCACACCCGCGTCGGTACGGCCGGCACAAACCACACGGACCGGATGGTCGGCAACCTGGCTCAAGGCCTTTTCCACGCAGGCCTGAACACTGCGCCCATCCTTCTGGGACTGCCAGCCGCAGAATCCGGAGCCGTCATATTCCAGACCCAGGGCGATGCGTTTCATGGTCCTGTGCTCAGAGAGGACGCCACAGGGCGAGTGCAAACAGGGGCGCCAGCACAGCGCACAGCATCAACCAGTGATGCCATCGCGGACGGCCGGGCGTCGAGATCTCCAGGGGCCCGGGTGACGCCTCGGTCGCCTGCTGAATGACGCGATCAAGCAGCCCCCGGGCGCGGGCTGCCCAGGTCATTTCCCCGGCGCCGGGACCGGCATCGCGCGCCTCGGCCACCAGCGGGTGCAGCCTGGGCACCACCTCGAGCGTCAGCACCAGACGCACGGCGAAACGCTCCCGGGGGAACCCAAGTCTGGCCAGCGGGGCCGTCAGCCACAGGATGGCGCCCACCAGTTCCTCCCGGGAGCTGCGTGCCAGCAGCCAGACCACGGCACCCACGATGATGACGAGAATCAGCACACGGCCAAGGCCGAGCACCAGCCCTTCCAGGGTCGGCGACAGGGGATCCGCGGCCGGCAGCAACTCGCGTCCGGGCGTGAACCAGCCGTAAAGCAGGATGATGGAGAGGAAGAACCAGCGCAGCCGGCGATTCAGCTCCAGGCAACGGCGCCAGGCGGTGGGGCCGTGGCCGGTCAGCAGAACAGCCACACCCGCGCCGGCCGCAAGACCCGCCAGCAGGCCGCCATGGGCCACGACGGGGATGAACAGCATCACGCCGAGCACGCGCAGTCCGGGGTGCATGTCTCCCACCCGCATGTCTCACCACCCTGCTACTGCGGCCGCCGATCGGCGCGCCGTGGCGGGGCGTACTCGCCCCAGCCGTCTTGACGCAGTGTCTGCGCCGCCTTCCAATGCGTACGCCCCGCCACCGGGGCGGTTCGACGCCCTCGCTGCGAACGGTGGTGAGACATGCGGGCTTGGTGACCGGTGGCGCATCGCTGACATCATGAGATCCGGGAAGGCGACTTACTGTACGCCTGCGGGGACATTGAATTCAAAGGGGCGAAAAGACAACGGGTGCGGCCCGTCAGCGACGCACCGCACCCGTGATTTCGTACATCAGGCATACCGGATCCCATCGGTCTGACGGGCCGCGAAGTATCCTAGGCGATCTGATCGAGGAGCGACTTCGCCTCACGCTTCTGTTCGTCATTCCCCTCGGACAGCACCTCTTCCAGGGTGCTACGGGCACCTTCCGGGTCGCCCATGTCGATGTAGGCCCGGGCCAGATCCAGCTTCGTGCTGACTTCGTCGTCGGCAAGCTGTTCGGCTGGTTCGTCATCGGACACAAACGGCGCGTCAGCTTCCCCCGCGCCGCCTTCCAGGAAATCCATGTCGGAGAAGTCCTCCTCCTCCATGATCTGGGTGGCATCGTCGTGCAGGCTTCCGGCAGTACGTCCGGAGAGGTCCTCCATGATCGTGTCCTCCAGATCGCCCTCCGGCTCCACGGGAAGATCGAGTTCGGGCAGCTCCGCCACTTGCGTGTCGTCCTCGGACAGGTCCGACAGTTTCGGCGGGGCATCCTCCTCGCCCGTGTCCTCGCTCAGTGCGGCCCCTGCATCGTGCAGATCCACATCCAGGCGGTCGGCGTCCAACTCGAGTTCCCCCAGGTCGAACTCGAGTTCGTCGTCCCCGGCCCCAGCCGGCCGGGTCTCGGGCGCCTGCGGTGTTGCCTCGGCCCGGGGTTCTTCGAGCGGCTCCACCGGTTCCTGTTCGGCAACCTGTTCCAGGTCGTCCAGCGAGCCTTCCAGGTCCCCGAAGGCGGCATCCAGGTCGTCGTCGTCCGCGGCATGACTGCTACCGGTTCCCGCCATCGCCGCGGCACCGGTGAACAGGGGATTGCCCGGATTGAGGTCCTTGCCCATGGACTGGACCCGTTCCCACAGCTTGCTGGGCTGCCCGGCCAGGGCCTGATGCATCTGTTGTGCATTGGCTTCGAAGGCTTCCGTGTTGCGGGTGGCGAAGTGGGTTTCCGCCAGCTTGAAGCGGTAATCGACCCGGTCCGGGTGCTCCGCGATGGCCTGTTTCAGAAGATCCTCGGCCTGACCGTAAAGGCCATAGGCCAGATAGACGTCCACCTCGGCGATGGTGTCGTCATTGATGATTTCCTCCTGCTCCCCGGATACCGCGGCGGTGGGTTTCGCCCCGGTATCGGCGGCCTCGGCTTCTCCCTCCACAGGGGATTCGGGCGCTTCATCGGCGACCGCGGCCCCGGGCGGTTCCTCGATCACCAGCCTCTCCGCGTCGGACGATTCGCTCCGGTCGCCGGCCAGCATTCCGGCGGCCGCGCCACCGGCCGCGGCGCCGGCGAGGGCGCCCGCGCCCATGTTCATGCCGGCGCCTGCCGGCGTGGCCATAACCAGGGTCGATTCTTCAGCCCTGGAACGCCGCATCCGGCGGACCATCAGCCACACCACCGCCAGGATCAGCAGGGCCAGCAGACCGACGATCATCAGGGCGTTGGGTTGGGCCATCAGGTCATCGATCATGCTGGCGGGCCGCGCCGGTTCGGCCGGGGCCGGCGGTGCTGCCGCCCGGGGTTCCGCCGCGGGCTCATCGGCGACAGGTGCGGCGGGCTCCTCCGGCACGGGTTCGGCCGCCATGGGCTCCGCCTCGCCTTCGACGGTGGCGGGGACCTCGTCCGCAACGTCTGCTTCCGCGGGCGCCTCCGGCGCGGCCGGGTCACGGATTTCAGTGCTGTCGAGGCGGGCCTGCAATTCAGCCATCTGTTCGTTGGTCAGTTCCAGAAGCCGCTCGCGACGTTCCAGTAGCGCCTCGAGCTCAGCCACCCGGGAGCGCAGCTCCTCCGCCTCGCGGCCACGCGCCTCGGCGGTTTCCCGGGCAAGGCCCAGTTCCTGTTGCAGTTCAGCGACGGGACCCTCACCTTCCCGTGCAGCCAGTATTTCCAGCCGGGCATCATCGGCCTCGGCGGGATCATCCGGTTGCACCTCGGCGACCGCCGGCTCCGCAGGCGGTGCCGGCACCGGAGGCCGTGTCTCCTCGGCCACGCGCGCGCGGTACTCCTGCCACAGGCTGTTCTGGCGGGCCACCTCGCGGCTGGCCTCGGCCCGGTTCAGACGATCGATCTCGGCCCTGTCCGGCACACGCAGCACGAAACCGCTGAGCAGGTTGTTGATGTTGCCGTCGGCAAAGGCCTCGGGGTTGGCGCGAAGCAGCGCCAACATCATCTGTTCCATGCTGACATCCGCGTCAGGACGCAGATTCCGGGCGACATTCCAGAGGGTGTCGCCACTCTGGACGGTGTATGACCCGGGTACCTCACGGCGCGGCGCCTCGGCACGGGGCGCCGGATCGGGACGGGGTTCGGCCGGGCGCGCCTCGGGCGCGGGTGCACGGGCGGGTTCCTCCCGGGCCTCAAACATCACCGGGGGATCCAGCAGAAGGGTGTATTCACGGACCAGCCGGCCGGCGGGCCAGGAGGCCTCGATGAGGAAGTTGACGAAGGGCTCGCGGACCGGATCACTGGTGGTCACCCGGACCACGTGACGTCCGTCGGGCAAGGTTTCGGGCCGGAAGCTCAACCGGGTCACCAGGGCCGAGCGCTCGATGCCCAGGCGCCGGTAAAGGGCCTCCGGCGCCAGGCGGACCTGCAGGTCCTCCATTTCACCGCTTCGCACCGAGACCAGCTCGATCTCCGCATCCAGCGGCTGGTTCAGCGCCGAACGAACCTCAATGTCGCCGAGCCCCAGCGCCTGCGAGAGGCCTGGAACGAGAAACAGCCCCAGGAGGGCCATGCCCATCACCAGTCTGCGCACAGATCTTCCCCTTAGCCTTGTGGTGTTCGATGGGCGTTCCCTCATCCGGGAAGTCTCCCCCCTGATC
>SKOF01000545.1 GCA_007120155.1 Thioalkalivibrio sp.
CCCGGGCGGAGGCGATGGCCGTGGGCACGATGGTGGCCAGCGACGTGCCGATGGCCAGGTGGGTGATCACCGCCGGATCCACGCCCTGGCGGATGAACAGCCACACCAGCACCGGTACGATCAGCAGGCCGCCGCCCACGCCCAGCAGGCCGGCCATCACGCCCGCCACCGCCCCCAGCGCCAGGTAGGCCAGCCAGGCTTCCATGTGTCGTCCCCCGTCAGGAATAGGAATCGGCCATGATAGCCCGGGGCGGCACCATGTGCAGACGAGTCCGATGTGCGGGTCCCGGTGACGGAAGGTCGTGAGTTACCTGGGGTTGAATGTTTCCGGGCAGATGCGGTCTCCTGTGCCTGAAGGCCGAGATCCCGGTTCTTCGACCCGAGCCACGGAGGTATGCACCGATGAAATGGATCGTGATGACACTGGCGGGCCTGCTGGCCTGTTCCGCGGCGCTGGCCGATGACTGGCGTCGCGAGGGGAGTGATGCAGAGAAGCTGGAGCAGCTGATTCGTGCCATGCCCAACACCGCCGCTCTCATGCTTCAGGTGGGGGATCGGTACAACAACCTCTACTGGGCGGCCCGGCAGGGTCAGTGGGAATACGCCGGGTATCAGCTTGCCGAGATGCAGGGTGTGCTTCGTCGCAACATGGTGACCCGCCCCGGGCGCGCGGAGGATCTTCAGGCCTTCATGGACGACGGTTTTGAGGGCATGGAGGCGGCCATCGAGGCCCGGAACGACGAGTTGTTCTTGCGCGCCTTCGAACACATGCGCGGCCAGTGCATGGCCTGCCATGCGGCATCGGGCTACGAATTCATCCGACTGCCGGCCCAGCCGCCGCGACCCGATAACCCCGCGCTCTACGAGTGAGGGCGTTCGTCCGGTCGTTCCCTGTCGGTGGGCGATATCGCCGAAGCTGATACCGCGACGCGATGCCGCAAGGATTCGCAAGGGGGCTCCATGGTCTCCCTTTCCCCGCCCTGTGCGTCCTTGCCTGCTCGTAGGCCGGATAAGGCGCAGCCGCATCCGGCGCGCCATCATCGACAGGGGGTTGGCGGATGCGCTGCGCTTGTCCGCCCTACGGGGCTAAGCCGCCGTCCGCCCTGGTGAAATATCGGGGTTAACCCGCCAGTTCGTTGAGCGAGCGCGCGGCTGCCTCGATGGTCTGTTCGAGATCACCCTGGCTGTGGGCGCTGGAGACGAAACCGGCCTCGTAGGCGGACGGCGCCAGGTACACGCCCCGCTCCAGCATCTCGTGGAAGAACAGCCGGAAGCGGTCCAGGTCGCACTGGGTCGCCTGGTAGAAGTTGCTCACCCGGGGCTGGTCGGTGAAGAACAGCCCGAACATGCCGCCCACCCGGTTGGCGGTCATGGGGATGCCCGACTCCCGGGCCGCGGCCAGGATGCCGTCGACGAGGGTGTTCACCTTCTCGCCCAGCAGGTCGTAGAAACCGGGGCTTGAGACGAGTTCCAGGGTCTTCAGGCCCGCGGCCATGGCCACCGGGTTGCCGGACAGGGTACCCGCCTGGTAGACGGGACCGAGCGGGGCAAGCTGTTCCATGACCTCGCGCCGGCCGCCGAAGGCGCCCACCGGCATGCCGCCGCCGATCACCTTGCCCAGCGTGGTCAGGTCCGGCTTCACGTCGTAGAGCGCTTGGGCGCCGCCCAGCGCCACGCGAAAGCCGGTCATCACCTCGTCGAAGATCAGCAGTGCGCCGTACTCGTCGCATTGCTCGCGCAGCCCCTCCAGGAATCCGGGCTCGGGCGGGATGCAGTTCATGTTGCCGGCCACGGGTTCGACGATGACGCAGGCCACCTGGCCGCCCGCGTGGGAAAAGGTGTCGCGCACCTGGTCCAGGTCGTTGTAGGCCAGCGTCAGGGTGTGTTCGGCGAGCGCCGCGGGTACGCCCGGGGAACTCGGCACGCCCAAGGTGAGGGCGCCGGAACCGGCCTTGACCAGCAGGGAGTCGCCGTGACCGTGGTAGCAGCCCTCGAACTTGATGATCTTGTCGCGGCCGGTGAAGCCGCGGGCCAGGCGGATGGCGCTCATGGTGGCCTCGGTACCCGAGTTGACCATGCGCACCATGTCCATGGAGGGCACCAGCTCGCACACCCGGTCCGCCATGCGGATCTCGATCTCCGTGGGCGCGCCGAAGGAGAGCCCGCGGGCGATGGTCTCGCGCACCGCCTCCAGCACCTCCGGATGGGCATGACCGGCGATCATCGGGCCCCAGGAGCCCACGTAATCGATATAGCGCTTGCCGTCGGCATCATAGAGATACGCGCCCTCGGCGCGCTCGATGAACAGCGGGTCGCCGCCCACGCCCTTGAAGGCGCGCACGGGTGAGTTCACGCCGCCGGGGATATGGGACTGGGCGGCCTTGAAGAGGTCGTGGGAACGGGTCATTGGGGAAGCTTCTGTGAAGGTTTTGAATTCGGGTATCCGAGACAAGATACAAGATACAGGATACAAGTGAAAATCAGGGGCGGATCCTGTCTCTTGTGGCTATGCCCCGAAAGCAGCCGCAAGCCTTCTTGCCTCGGCCTCAGGATCCGGTCGGGCGAAGATCCCGCTGATCACCGCGACCATATCCGCTCCGGCACGGATCACGGCCGGCGCGTTGTCCGCGTCGATGCCGCCGATGGCGCATATCGGGATGTCCAGGCTTTCGCGCGCCTGGGCGATGAGCGCGAGCGGGGCCCGTACGGCGGCGGACTTCGTGGGGGAGGGGTGGATGGCGCCGAATGCCACGTAATCGGCGCCGCCCAGTTGCGCGGCGATGGCGAGATCCAGGCGGTCGTGACACGTGATGCCGATGAGGGCCCGGTCCCCGAGCCTGCGGCGGGACTCGTTGAGCGGCATGTCGTCCTGGCCCAGATGCACCCCGTCGGCACCGGTGGCAAGCGCCAGTTCCACGTCGTCGTTGACGATCAGCAAGGCGCCGTGCCTTGTGCACAACGCACGCAACGCGTCGGCCTCCCGCTCCCGGCGCTGCCTGTCGCCGGACTTGTCCCGGTACTGGATCAGACGGGCGCCGCCGCGAAGCGCCGCAGCCACCCTGTCCGCCAGCCACCCGGGTTCCGGGTGATGGTCGGGAGTGACGACATACAGGCCATGCAGTTGCTCAATTCGAGAGGTCATCATTCTCCCTGGAACTGGCCCAGAACAGGCGATTCGGCTGGCGCTGGCCCATGCCGATACGGTAGCCGTGGCTGAGTGCCTGCCAGGTGAACTCCTGGGCCTCGTGGATGGCCGAGAGGGGTTCGGTGCCCTGTGCCAGCAGGCCCGCGATGGCGGAGGCGAGGGTGCAGCCGGATCCGTGATAGCTGCCCTCCAGGCGGGGCCAGGAAAAGGTGTCGAGCTTGCGGTGATTGCCGTAGAGCACGTTCCTTACCTGGGGCGTGTTCTCGTGGGTACCGGTGAGCAGCACGAACTCCGCGCCCTGATCCAGCAGTGACATGCCGCAGGCGTCCAGATTGTCGGATTCCGGCGCCAGGCGGCGGGCCTCCAGGCTGTTGGGTGTGAGCACCGTGGTCAGCGGAAGCAGCAGGCTGCGCATGCCGCCGATCACTTCCTCATCGGCCAGTTCCGCGCCGCCCCCCGAGGCCAGCACCGGATCCAGCACCACGGGCAGGTCCGGGTAGTCCACGAGTATGGTGTGGATGGCCTGCACTGCCTCAATGGAGCCCAGCATGCCGATCTTCACCGCCGCCACGGGCATGTCTTCCAGAACGGCGCGCGCCTGCTGGATAATCAGCTCAGCTTCCACGGGGGCGAAACCGATCACCTGTCCGGTATCCTGAACCGTCAGCGCGGTGATCACCGGCGCCGCGTGGCAGCCCATGCTGATGATGGATTCGATGTCCGCCTGGATGCCCGCTCCGCCGGTGGGATCGTTGCCGGCAAGCGTCATGACCACCGGGACGGTGTCTTGCTGGTTCATGCTAAGCTCCGGGTCCTGCTATTGTTCAAGTGTATCATCGGCCGCACTGATCCTCTGCCGCCAGTCAACAGGGAGAAGCGTTTCCGTGAAGACTTATCAATGTGTCATCTGCGGGTTCATCTACGACGAATCCAAGGGCTGGCCCGACGAGGGCATCCCGCCGGGGACCCGCTGGCACGACGTGCCCGATGACTGGACCTGCCCGGAATGCGGTGCCAGCAAGGACGACTTCGAGATGGTGGAGCTGTGAGCGCAGGGGCGCAGCCCGAGCGACTGCGCCGTGATCCCCTGGAGACCCTCGCCCGGCTGGTCCGTGATCCGCCTGTATCCGTCAGCCGGGAACTGGACGAGGCCCTGGAAGCCCTGGATATGGAGATGACGCGGCTGGCCGGGGCATTGCAGATCGAATACATGGGCCCCGGGGTCGGCATGGCCGACATGAACGCGGAGCACGTCTACCGCCTGGTAGTGCGTCACCACGTGTGGGACACCGTCACCGCCGGGTGGGGCGTGAGAATCTGCGACGCCCTCGACAACAATGATCTGCGTCCCATGTGGTCCCTCCGGGGTGTCGGGCGCCTGCGCAAGCGGCAGCTTCTGGCCGTCCTGCCGGCGTTCTTTGAAGGTTATGCCGCGGCACTCGAGGCGGCCGGCGTGGCGGATACGCCGGCGGGACGCCGAGTGCTGGAGATGGCCCGGGCGCTGGCCGTACCGCGGTAGCTGGGGGCCGGGAACGGCAGGGGCCTGCCGGTCCGCCTGGCTGATCGGGACCGGCCGCGGATTTCCTTGCTATATTTCAGCATATTCCCCTGACCCCAGGCAGGTATTCGAGGTGTCCGAAGACACGGTAACCGTCCTCGTCGTGGACGACGATCCCCACGTGCGCGCCCTGCTGAACGACTATCTGTCGGCGCACGGCTATGCGGTGTTCGAGGCCGACAGCGGTATTGCGCTGCGGCGCTTCATGCTGGAACAGCGACCCCAGGTGGTACTGCTGGACGTGGGGCTTCCGGGGGAGGACGGCCTGTCCCTGGCCCGTTATCTGCGTGAGCAGTTCGATCTGGGCATCATCATGGTGTCGGGGGCCGGCGAGACCGTGGATCGGGTCGTCGGCCTGGAAGTGGGCGCCGACGACTACATCACCAAACCCTTTGATCCCCGGGAACTGCGCGCGCGGCTGAAGAGCGTGGTGCGGCGTTATCAGCGCGGCGTCGAGTCATCCGCGGCTCCGCCGGGCTCCGGATCCACGCGACGCGTGGTCATGGGCCGTTTCCGGCTGGACCTGGATACCCGCCAGCTGCTCGACGCCGAGGGTGCCGAGCTGCCGCTGACCGCCATGGAGTTCGACCTGCTGAACGTGTTCGCCGGGCGTCCCAACCGGCCGCTGTCACGCGACCAACTGATGCAACTGACCCGCAATCGGGAGTGGGATCCGGCCGACCGCAGCATCGACATCCATATGACCCGGCTGCGGCGCAAGCTGGAGCAGGACCCGGAGCATCCGCGGGTGCTGCGCACGGTGCGCGGCGTGGGTTACATGTTCGTACCGGAACCGGCCGGACCTCCCATGTAAACCGCCCGTTTCAAATGTTGCGGAATTGTAGTCCCGGCGCGCGGTTCGTGAAGCCGCTGATACACTCCGGCCATGGGCATACCGAACCGAACAGGATGAGTGCATGGCCGTCTCCGATCCCCATGCCGAGTTCCGTTCCCTGATTGAACGGGGAACGCCGTTCCAGGAGATCCTGGACAACAGTACGGCGGTGATCTTCGTCAAGGACCTCGAGGGCCGCTATCTGCTGGTCAATCGCCGGTTCCTGCAGATCGTCGGCCGGCCTGCCTCGGAGGTCGTCGGGCGCCTGGAATCCGAAGTGGTGCCCGAGGCCATGGCGGCGGATTTCCGCGAGAACGACCTGCGTGTGCTGGCGAGCGGCGAGCCGGTGGAGTTCGAGGAGACCTACGAGCTTCCCGACGGGGCGCACAGTTTCATCTCCCTGAAGTTCCCCATGCGCGATGCCGGCGGCCGGGTCTACGCGGTGTGCGGCATGTCCACCGAGATCACGGCCCGCAAGCGCATCGAAGAGGCCCTGCGCAAGGTGGCTCTGGACGTGTCCGCCGCCGGCAGCGGCGACGTGCTCGCCGAGATCGCCTGTTCGCTGACCGACACCCTGGGCGTGGACATGGCCCTGGTGGGCAAGCGCCTGCCGGGCGAACCGGTGCGCATCCACGCGCTTGCGGCCTGCCTGGAGGGTGAACAGGTGGGCCCCTTGGAGTACCCGCTCGAGGGTACGCCCTGCGCCCACGTGGTGGGGCGTAGCTTCCAGTACATCCCGGACCGCCTGCAGGCACGCTTCCCGGGCGACGGCCTGCTGGGGGAGTTCGACCTGGACAGCTACGCGGGCTATCCGCTGTTCGATTCCTCGGGGGATCCCACCGGGCTCGTCGCCGTGCTTCACCGGGGACCCCTGCCGGAGGCGGAGTTCACGGAATCCATCCTGCGCATCTTCTCCGTGCGTGCCGCCGCCGAACTGGAGCGAATCGCGGCGGAGGAGGCGCGGCGCGCCTCCGAATCCAGTTATCGGGCCATCATCGAGGCCAGCGAGGATGCCATCTACGTCCACGACATGGACAGCTTCGCCATTCTCGACGTCAACCCGAAGGCCTGCGAGGCGCTGGGCTACACGCGCGAGGAAATGCTCAAGATCGACGTGGAGCGCCTCAGTTCGGGGGTGCCGCCTTACACGGGCGCGGACGCGGCCCGCCTGATGGACCGTGCCCGGCGGGGGGAGCGCCTGTGCTTCGAATGGCATCGCCGCAACCGGGACGGTTCGCTGCACTGGGACGAGGTCTGGCTCAAGCGCATCAACCTGGGTGGCGTGGACCGCATCGTGGCCATCACCCGCGAGATTACCGAGCGCAAGGAGCGTGAACAGGCGCTCGCGCGCAGCGAAGACAGGCTCCGCGCCACAGTGGAGGCGTCGCTGGACTGCATCATCGGTATGGACGTCGAGGGCCGCATCACCGAGTTCAATCCGGCCGCAGAGCAGTCCTTCGGGTTGCGGCGCGGCGACGTGATGGGGCAGGTGCTTGCCGAACTGATCATTCCCCAACGATTCCGCGCGGAACATCACGCGGGCCTGATGCGCTTTCGAGAAACCGGCGAGGGGCCTTACCTGGGGCGGCGCGTGGAGATCACGGCCCAACGTGCGGACGGCACGGAATTTCCCGCAGAACTGGCCATCGACGTGGTGCGTTCCACCGAAGGCGATCTGTTCATCGGCTACCTGCGCGATATTACCGAACGGCGCCGGGCGGAGGAGGGAAGGGCGCAACTGGAGGCGCAGCTCCGTCAGGCACAGAAGATGGAGGCCATC
>SKOF01000022.1 GCA_007120155.1 Thioalkalivibrio sp.
CTCCAGCCGGAAGTTGGACAGGGCCCACACGATCACCCCGTCACTGTCGGTCTGGAAACTGCGCATGTCGCCGGCCAACCGGTCCCAGTCCGCCCCCTCGAAGCCGGGGGTCGGGCCGGAGATCCCCGCCTGGACCCTGCTGTAGAAAGCCTCGATGGCGAGGCCCGGGTTGTCGGCATAGGCCGCCACCGAAAAGCCATTGGCATTCGCGTAGTCCGCAAACACGCCATGCCACGGCTCCAGCGGCGTCCCGAGCCAGTTGTTCAGCGCTGTCCGCGGGTCGCGTACCAGTTCCTGCACCCGCCTTGTATCCAGGCCTTGGCGGCCCCAGGTGTCGGTATCGAATTCGTCCCAGCCCCAACTGTTGGTGTGAACCCGCGCGCCCACCGACCCGCTCGCCTGAAAGCTCTCACCCCAGCGACGCGGTCGATAATCCACGTCGCCGATCCCCACGTACGAAGCCAGGTAGAGCTGTGCCGCCGGCGCAACGCCGGTCATCGTCGCGCTGTTGCCCGCCGCGAGGCCGGCCACATGCGTACCGTGGCTCCAATCAATGGAGCGTTCCGGATCGACGACCGCCTCCGGCATGTCGTTGAACAAGCCGACCACCTTGCCGGGTTCGGCAAACATCGGATGGGTGCCGGGGTTGATCGGCGCCGCCTGGAAGGTCTCATCGAGCACCGCAATGACCACCCCCTCGCCCAGGTATCCGGCGGAATGGGCGTAGGACAGCCCCATCAGGTCGTACGGGTTCGGGCGCGCGCCCGCATGTTCCAGCCACCATTGATTGATGAACCGGTACGCCGGGCTCTGGCGGATCCCGGCGGCCAGTGCCTCGTCGGGCTCCCGGAGTGCTCTGTCATCAAACCAGGGGTCTACCGGCTCGCCGCGCCCTCCCCGGCCGCCGCGCTGGACAATCACAGCCGTCAGAGCAGCGCCCGCCCCCATCAGGCCGATGGTCCGCGCCGGCGACCGGGAGCCTGTATCGGCGGACGCTTCGCCGGAAGTATCCGGCCGCTCGGCGTCCGCCGTTTCGTCGACCAACCCCGGTGAACCGGCGGCCCACCGGGATGCGCGCTCCATCACCGCCCCCGACATGTGGACCGGTGTGTCCAGAAAACCATCGGATCCCGCACCCGCCTCCCGCGCCGATCCGGTGCCCGCAAGCACCATGATTGCGACGCCCACCAGACCTCGCGCGCTGACCCGCCTGCAAATGGTTCCGCTCGAACCCGCCGGACGTGATATCCGCACCGCGGCGATGCGATCCGGGATCACCGCGCGGCCTGACTGAGCATCGGGTGCCTGAGCCGTGAAAAACAACAATGCCTCCCCCGCTGATTCCGCGCGTGCCTGCGAACCCGCCTCCGGGACCATATCGCATTCCATCGCGCCGGGGAAACTGCATGAATCAGCCTGGAAAGAGGTACGGGCACGCACCGATCGTGACGAATCTCGGCGGCGAGGCAGCCTCGGATGCCCGGATCAAGAGCGCCCCGGCCTTAACCGTTGATACGCACTCACGCGCCAAACCGCCTGCGGAAAGTTCCGTTCGGAGCCCGGGTGACTCCCGGATACACCGACCAACCTACAGCGCGGGAAGGAACGAACAACGCGTCCCCGGCCAGTCATCCGCGATATCCCACCGGCCATCGGGATCGAATTGTGACACCCCGCACATTATACCTTAGTATCCACGAGGTATTCGGGTCCCGGGGGGTACCCGAAATCTTTTGACCGCACGACCTGTCGATAGCCAGGCTGAACCTATAACGATGATAAAAGCCAACGCCTTGCCCGCCGGACCCCACGGGGATCGGCCCGGGTTTCTGAGTCGCCGCCAACCGCGCATATGCGCCCCGGCCGGCAGACGCGCATGATCACCGACGCACCGGATACCACGCTGACCATCGCGTTCCTGGGCCTCCCGGCGCGGGACCGGCAGTTGTTCGAGTCCTTCCTGGGCATCCTGGAGGGACGCGTCAACCTGCATCCGCGAATCTGCAAACCCGGGGAGCCCGTGGATGTGCTGGTGGTCGACGCCGACGTGCTGGCCACGGGGACGCCCCAACGGCTCCCGCCCGCCCGGACTCTGGTGTGCTACGGGGACGGTCCGTCCCCGGGCGGTGTCGAATGCGTCACGCTGGCACGGCCGGTCAGGTTCTGGGACCTGCAAACCCTGCTTGCGTCCCTGAGCGGCACGCAGGAGCAGGGCAGCAAACCCGTGGCGAAGCCGGATACGCGCCCCGGCAGGCTGTATGACCTGCTGTCGGACCGCGACCGGTCCGCGGCCCTGACGATCGACTTCCGGGAATTCACGCTGATGACCGACCCGGGCCGCAACCGCTACTACTTTCCGACACGGCTCGTCGATCTGGAGCCGATCTGCAGGGCGCCGGCAAGCGAGCTTCAGATCCGGCCTGCCACCGCCGCGGGGCTTGGCAACGCGGCCCGGACGCTGCAATCGGGGCCGCTGGTGCGGCTCTGGTGGGAAGCGGCCATCTCGGGCAGCCAGGGTAAGCTGCCGGCACCCGTGACCATAGAGACCCCGGTTTCCCTCCGGCGGTGGCCCGATCTGGGCGTCCTGCGTTTCCGCGACCACTATCCCCTGCTCTGTGCCCAGATCGCGCGACGCCCGGTGTCTCCCGCGGCCATCTCTCAACGCACCAACGTGGCCATCAGCGACGTGGCCGCGTTCCTGAGCGCCTGCATGTTCTGCGGTTACCTGAATATCGAGGACGCGCGGGCGGCGCATGCCCGTGACGGCGCGGGGCGCAAACCGGCGGACAAGGGCCTGTTCTCGAGGATCAGGAGACGCCTCGGGCTCGGATCCACGGCCGCAAACTGACCAGGGGGGAGCAGAAGGCGTTGTCCGAGATCAAACTCATATTCACCGGCCCTCCGGGCGCGGGCAAGACCACTGCCATCGGGGCCATCAGCGAGATCCCCCCCGTGTCCACGGACGTGGACGCCACCGATGAACTCCTGTCCAGCAAGGACCACACCACGGCGGCCATGGATTTCGGCGAGGTCACTCTGGACGACGGCACCAAACTGCGCCTCTACGGCACGCCGGGCCAGCGCCGCTTCGCCCACATGTGGCAGATCCTGGTGCAGGGCGGGCTGGGCCTGATCATCCTTCTGGACAACAGCCGGCCCGCCCCGCTGGATGACCTCGAGATCTACCTGGACAATTTCGCGGATTTCATCGAACGCACGGGGGTGGTGATCGCCGTGACCCGTGCCGATCACCCGGATGGGCCGCCGATCGAGGACTTCCAGGACTACCTGGAACAACGGGGCCTGGTCTACCCCGTCCTCACCGCCGACATACGCCGGGAAACCGACGTGCTCATGCTGCTCAACGTGCTTCTGTCCAACCTGGAATTCGCCTAGTCATGACCCGCAGAGGATCTCCATGCCCGAAACGCTGACGCTGCCCGACGATTTCCGACGAGTCTGCGAGGAGACGCTCACCCGGGTGATGGAACGCACGCAAGGAGCCTATGGCGCGGTGCTGGCCACCATTGACGGTCATGCGGTGCTCAGCGTCACCCATCGCGATCTGCCCAGCGACCGTATTGCCGCCATGACCAGCTCGCTGCTCGCCCTGGGCGAGACAATCGCGCGTGAAGCCCAGCAGCGGCAATGCAAGTTTGTGATTGTGGAAAACAGCGACGGCTACGTCGTCACGCTCAGGATTACCGCCAAACTGACGCTGAGCACCTTCAGCGGCAACGAAGCCAACCTCGGGATGCTCCTCAGCGCAAGCCGCAACGCGGCCGAGTCCATCGGCAAGGCCATCCCTCAACGCACCCACCCAAAATAACAGGGGACCTGGTCCCACCAACCGAAGGAGAGTAACGTCAATGGCAAGCCTAAACGATCTGTGCAATGAAATGGTGAAGGACGTTCCGGATGCGCTTGGCGCCGCCGTGGTCGACCTGGATTCCGGTCTGCTGCTGAGCGTCGCGCACAATGTCCCCTATTTCACCCAGAGCTATCTGGATGCGGTAGCCGCCGCTGCGGTGGACATGTTCCGCGGCAAGACCATCTCGAGCGTGGAATCCCTGCTCGCGGACCAGCGCGGTGAACCGGAACCCCGCCGCCTGATCCAGGAGGTCCAGATGGCAACGGAGAAGACCTACCATTTCATGTCCATCGTCCCCGACAAGCCCAGTGCGCTGATGGTGCTGATCACCGGCCGCAAGGCCAATCTGGGCATGGGGTGGAGCGCCGTGCGCGGCGCCCTCCCCAAGGTCGCCGCCCTCTGCCCCTGAGATCGGCGCCCGCCGCCCCCGGGGCCGTCGCGGCCCCGGGGACCGGCTATTTACCTCATCACCGGCCGCGCAGCAGTCTCTCCGACAACGCGCCCGGGAACCCCCCGGCCTCCATGTCCCGCAACACGGGATCGGGATCGTAGTCCAGGCGCATCAACTCGAGCCTGCGTGTCTTCGGTGCCCAGACCGCGAACTCCGCCCCCGGGGCACCGCTCCTGGGCTGACCTACGGAACCGGGACAGACCAGAACGCCGTCGTACCTGGAAAGATCAAGCTTGTGTGCCTCTGCCTGACCCCGCACATTGCCCCGGGCGTAGTACACGCCGCGCATGTGTGTATGCCCGTGGAAACAGGCCGACAGTTGTCGCTCCGCCAATACCGCCAGGTTCTCCTCGTAGGTCTGCCGATAGACATAACCGTTGAAGAATGACTTGTCCCGCGGTGCCCCGTGCACCGCCAGCCATCGATCACCGCGCAGGTACAGGGGAAGGCGCGCCAGCCAGGCGCGGTGACGCTCCGGCAGACGCCGTCTCGTCCAGTCGATGGCCCAACGGGCATTTGCGGAGAAACCCCGCCCGGTCACGCCGGAGGCCACGGCGTGATCGTGGTTGCCCATCACGACGTGAAGCCCGCTCGCCGCCAACTGCTCGATGCAGGCCTCGGGATGCGGACCATAGCCGACGATGTCTCCCAGCACGACCCCCCTGCGCAGGCCCAGCCTTTTCAACTCATCAAGCACGCGCTCGAGGGCCGGCAGATTGGAGTGAACATCGGCCAGAACCGCCCAGGGTTCACCGTCCCCGTCCAGGGACGCGGCATCGGCGGGCGGAGGCGGCAACCGGTCCACGCCCGGGTCATGGGCCTGGCCAATGCCCGCCGCCTCGCGGTAGGCCTGATCCAGGGCACCGACAAACGCCTCTGCCCTGCGACGCTGCGCACTGTTTGCAAAGAACAGTCCGCGCATCTCCTCGGCAATGACCCGCAACCAGTGCTCATCCCCGAAATGGGTCATCACGCGTGCCGCCAGGGCCTTGCCCAGATCGTCGATCACGGGATCCATCAGCCGGGGGTGCTGGCTAAACAGCACCCCGATCAACTGCGTCAGGGAAATGAAACGATCCCAGCGGTAGGTATCGTCATCCAGGTAGTAGAGCCTTCCGTCCCCGTCGAGACCGAAGTTGGACAATCCCTCGTCCAGCCTCAACGCCGTGCGCTCGGCCACTCGCAGATACAGATCCCACACCGCGTCCAGATGCCCAATGACCCGTTGTCCGTCCAGGTGCTCGAGTGCCCTGTGCAGCGGCTCCAGTCTGGGCGCGGCATTGCCCGCTACGAGAACGCCATCGGTCTCAAGCAGAAACCATGTCTTGCAGGGATGATGGGCGTCGAGTTCCCTTTCCCGCGTCAGGGTCCGATCCACCCATCGCCGCATGTCCCTGGGTGAGAACTTCACCTCGGTGCGCAGCTTGACCACTGTCGATGCCGTGGCGAAGATCCGGGTTACCGGCCGGCCCGTGAACCGTTCTCCGTGCACCAGATCCAGCGGGCCGGCGGACAGGGCTGCGCGAATGTCCTCCACGGCAATCCCTTTACGGCCATCGACAGCCCCGATGATCTCGATCATTCCCAACGCGTGTTTGTCCATGCCCCTGCCCATGCGTCCCTTGTTTGAGTCGCTACCCCCTGGCGGGATACGTCAATGGCGCCACCGATACCACGCCAGTCCCAGATATTCGTGGAGCGCCTGCCCCGTATACCACAATGCCGCCTGCTGCGGCAGGAAGTCCGTGAACCTCATCCGGGCGGGGCCGCCGCTGACGCGGCGCGTGGGGAACGGGGTGACCGTGAGGCCCGCGCGACGGAAGCTCCAGGCCGCCCGGGGCATGTGCAGGGCATGGGAAACCAGCAACACATGATCGATGCCCTCCGGGCGCAGCATGCGCGCACTGAACAGGGCGTTCTCCATGGTGTTCCGACTCTTTTCCTCCCGCCAGTGCACGCGCACACCCAGCTCATCCTCCAGCACACCGGCCATCAATCGCGCCTCACTCTCCGGCTCCCCGCCGCCCGCCCGGCCGCCGGTGACCAGCAGCGGCAGGCCGGTCCGGCGATGCAGATGCGCGCCGTAACGCAGGCGCTCCAGCGAAGCGGCGTTGACGGTCCCGCCGCCGTACTCCGGGGCATGGGCGTAGCGGCCGCCGGCCAGGACCACAATGGCCTGCGCCCCGGCAGGAACCGGCGGGTCGATCCGGTAGGGGCGCTCGAGCCCGCTGAGCAGCCAACCGGCGAAGACGGGCGTCGCCGCCACATACAGCCAGGCAACACCCGCGAAGACAAGCATCCGGCCGAGGCGCAGACGCCACAGCACCACGCCCAGCAGCATCAGGATGAACCCGCTGGCCGGCGGCATGATCAGCAGCTCCAGGATCGACGGCACAAGGCCTCCTGTATACTGGCCGGGATCCAATCGCCCGGCACGCAGTATAGCGACGCACGGTCCCCTCCATCGACCATCCGGGGCATGCCATGGATTTGCGTATCAGACAGGAATTGACAAGGCTGGCCGAGACCTCGGCGCCAGCTTCCGTGATGGTGGTCTGCGCCGACGGCAACGGCCTCACCGACGAGATACGGGCCCGGCTGCCGCAGACCCCGCTCACGCGGCTGCCCACGGACACGCTCGTCGACCACATGCCCGAACTGACGCGCCATGAACTGGTGCTGGTACTCGACGCCCTGGGCCGGCTGTCCCGTGAGGACGCCACGCACCTGATCGCCTCCCTGCGCGATCTCTACAGCGAGAGCCTCTACGTGCTGCTGCCCCGGGACGAAGCCGGCGACTGGACCGAACAGGACCTGGTGGCACTCGGCCTGGAGCGCGTTCGCAGCTATGCCGGCCCGGCAGGCGCCAGCCACCTGTTTCGCTTCAATATGAAGGACTACAAGAAGACTCCCGACTGGCTCAATCCGCGCCATTGGGCGAATCCGGAGATGTGGGATAAGGCCCGCTGGTAAGGCGAC
>SKOF01000168.1 GCA_007120155.1 Thioalkalivibrio sp.
ATGCCCCGGTATCAGACCTCGCGTTTCAAGAGCCGGAAGGAAGTGGATGCCCTGAACGAGATCCGCCAGGGCTCTCTGCTGGATTTCATCGAGGCCTTTACGGAGCGCTTCCCGCGCTGCGTGGACGAGTACGAAACCCTGCTCACCGACAACCGCATCTGGAAGCAGCGTACCGTGGGTGTCGGCGTGGTCTCCCCGGAGCGCGCCCTGCAGATGGGCTTCACCGGCCCGATGCTGCGCGGCTCCGGCGTGGAATGGGACCTGCGCCGCAAGCAGCCCTACGAGGTCTACGACCGGCTGGATTTCCAGATTCCGGTCGGCGTGAACGGCGACTGCTACGACCGATATCTGGTGCGCATCGAGGAGATGCGCCAGTCCAACCTCATCATCAGGCAGTGCGTGGACTGGCTTCGCAGCAATCCGGGCCCGGTGATGCTGGAAGACCACAAGATCGCCCCGCCGCGCCGCGAGGAGATGAAGGCGGACATGGAATCGCTGATCCACCACTTCAAGCTGTTTACCGAAGGGTTCTGTGTGCCCGAGGGCGAGGCCTATGCCGCGGTGGAACACCCCAAGGGCGAGTTCGGCGTGTATCTCGTCTCCGACGGCGCCAACAAGCCCTATCGCCTGAAGGTGCGCGCGCCGGGTTTTGCCCATCTGGCCGGCCTCAGCGAGATGGCGGTCGGTCACATGCTGGCCGATGTGGTCGCCATTATCGGCACCCAGGATATCGTGTTCGGGGAGATTGACCGCTGATGCCCAAGACCCGGAACGAGAACAAGGCAGACCTGCTCAACGAGCATCTGCGCGCGGAGATCGACGACTGGCTGCGCCGCTTTCCGGACGACCGGCGCGAGTCCGCAGTATTGGGCGCGCTGCGCGCCGTGCAGCATGAGCACGGGTACCTCAGTACCGAGTTGATGGACGCGGTCGCCGCATACATCGACATGCCGGAGATCGCCGTCTACGAGGTGGCGAGCTTCTACTCCATGTACGAGTTGAAGCCCGTGGGGCGACACACCATTGCCGTATGCACCAACATCTCGTGCATGCTGCGCGGCTCCGACAGGATCGTGGAGCATATCGAGAACAGGCTGGGGATCAGGACCGGTGAAAGCACGCCGGACGGCAAGTTCTACCTGAAGCGCGAGGAGGAATGCCTCGCGGCCTGTTGCGGCGCGCCCATGATGCAGGTCGATCACGTTTACCATGAGCATCTCACCCCCGAGCGGGTGGACGAGATTCTCGACCGTCTTGAGTGAGCACGCGATGAACCGGATCTGCTTCACCACCCTACAGTTCGATGAGCCATGGACGCTGGAGAACTACGTCAAGGTGGGAGGCTACCAGGCGTGGAAGAAGATCCTCACCGATGGGATCTCCCAGGAGGATGTGATCGAGGAGGTGAAGAAATCCAACCTTCGCGGCCGTGGCGGCGCGGGTTTTCCCACGGGGCTGAAGTGGAGTTTCATGCCCCGCAATGCCCCGGGCCAGAAGTATGTGGTGTGCAACTCGGATGAATCCGAACCCGGCACCTGCAAGGACCGGGATATTCTGAGATTCAATCCCCACGCCCTTGTGGAGGGCATGGCCATCGCCGGCTACGCCATTGGCGCCACCGTGGGTTACAACTACATGCGCGGCGAGTTCATGGATGAGCCCTATGAACGCTTCTGCCGGGCGGTGCGCGAAGCCTACGAACAGGGTTACCTGGGCAGGAACATACTGGGCTCCGGCGTGGACTTCGATCTCCATCCGACCCTGGGTGCCGGCGCCTACATCTGCGGCGAGGAGACCGCTCTGCTGGAATCCTTGGAAGGCAAGAAGGGCCAACCCCGCTTCAAGCCGCCGTTTCCGGCAAACTTCGGCCTCTACGGCCGGCCCACCACCATCAACAACACGGAATCCCTGGCATCCATCCCCGCCATCATCCGTGAGGGTGGCGAGTGGTTTGCGGAGCTGGGGATCCCCAAGTCCGGCGGCGAGAAGCTCTTCTCCGTGTCCGGGCACGTGAACAAGCCGGGCAACTTCGAGATCCCGCTGGGTACGCCGTTCAGGGATCTGCTGGATATGGCCGGCGGCATGCTGGGGGGGCGTCAGATCAAGGCCGTGATCCCCGGGGGCTCGTCCGTGCCGGTGTTGCCCGGTGAGGTGATGCTCGAGGTCAACATGGACTACGACTCGATTGCCCGGGCGGGCTCCATGCTGGGTTCCGGTGCCGTGATCGTGATGGACGAGACCACCGACATGGTGAAGGCCCTGCAGCGCATCTCGCGCTTCTATTTCTCCGAGTCCTGTGGCCAGTGCACGCCCTGTCGGGAGGGCACCGGCTGGCTGTACCGCATGCTCACCCGCATCGTCGAAGGCAAGGGCCGCCCGGAGGATCTGGAGCGGCTGGACGACGTGGCCAGCAAGATCGAGGGGCGCACGATCTGCGCCCTGGGTGATGCCGCGGCCATGCCGGTGCGTAGTTTCGTCAGGCACTTCCGTCACGAATTCGAACACTACATCGAGCACGGGCACAGTCTCGTCGCGAACGCGACCTGAAGCCCCCGGACGAATCCAGCGAGTCGAGACATGCAGCATGAGTGAGGACCTGGTCAACATCGAGATCGACGGCGTTCCCCTGCGGGCGCGCAAGGGGGCCATGCTGATCGAGGTGGCGGACGAGGCGGGTCTGCGCATTCCCCGCTTCTGCTATCACAGGAAGCTCTCGGTGGCGGCCAACTGCCGCATGTGCCTGGTGGAGGTGGAGAAGGCGCCCAAGCCCCTGCCGGCCTGCGCCACGCCGGTCATGGACGGCATGAAGGCCTATACGCATTCGCCCAGAGCACTGGCTGCCCAGAAAGGCACCATGGAGTTCCTGCTCATCAACCATCCGCTCGACTGCCCCATCTGCGACCAGGGGGGCGAGTGCGAGCTGCAGGACGTGGCCATGGGCTACGGCGAGAGCGTGTCCCGCTACAGCGAGGCCAAGCGGGTGGTGAAGGACAAGGACATCGGCCCGCTGATCGCCACCGAGATGACCCGCTGCATCCACTGCACCCGCTGTGTGCGTTTCGGTGAGGAGATCGCCGGGATCCGCGAGCTGGGCGCGACGGGGCGCGGGGAGTTCATGCAGATCGGGACCTTCATCGAGAAATCGCTCACCTCCGAGATGTCCGGCAATGTGATCGACCTCTGTCCGGTGGGTGCGCTCACCGCCAAACCCTCGCGCTACACGGCGCGGCCGTGGGAGCTGATTCAGCACCCGTCGGTGGCCCCCCATGACAGCATCGGCTCCAATATCTTCCTGCATACCCGTGAGGGCCGCGTCATGCGCGCCGTGCCCCGGGACAACGAGTCGGTCAACGAAACCTGGATCTCCGACAGGGACCGCTTCAGCTACACGGGCCTGTATGCGCCCGACCGGCTTGCCGGTCCCATGGTCAAGGAGAACGGGAAGTGGATCGATACCGACTGGGAGACCGCCCTGACGCGCGCGGTGGACGGCCTGCGGGGCACCGCCCCCGCGGAGATCGGCGCGCTGCTCTCGCCTCACGCGACCCTCGAGGAACTCTACCTGGCCCAGAAATTCCTGCGAGCCATGGGCGTCCTGAACCTGGATCATCGGCTGCGTCAGGGCGACTTCAGTCATGCGGATGCCGATCCCCTGTTCCCTTATCTGGGTCTGTCCATCGAGGCCCTTGAGAAGCTGGATGCCGCCCTGCTGGTGGGTTCCAACGTGCGCAAGGAGCAGCCCATCGCCCACCATCGCCTGCGCAAGGCGGCGCTGGCCGGGGGCGCCGTGATGGCCATCAACACGCGGGACTATGGCTTCGCCTTCCCCATGGCGGGACAGGTGATCGTGGATCCTCAGGCCATGTTGCGCCACCTGGCCGGTGTGGCCGCCGCGGCCCTCAGGGCCGCCGGTGCACAGGCGCCGGCGGCCCTGGCCGGTGTTCTGTCCGAGGCCGAGACCGGCGATGTGGAACAGGCCATGGCCGGAGCGCTCAGGGACGCGGGCTCGGCGGCAATACTGATGGGCAGCCAGGCCTCGGCCCATCCCCAGGCCAGTCTGATCCGGGCGTTGTGCGCCGTCATCGCCGAGCACACGGGCGCGATCCCGGGTTATCTGCCGGAGGCGGCGAACAGCGCCGGTGCGTGGCTGGCCGGTGCAGTGCCCCATCGGGGGCCCGCAGGTGCACCGCTGGAGTCACCGGGGCTGGATGCGGCAGCCATGCTGGAGAAGCCGCGCCAGGCCTACGTGCTGCTCGGCGTGGAACCCCATCTGGATTGCGCCGACGGTCCGCGGGCCCGTGCGGCGCTGGAAGCAGCCGGTTTCGTGGTGGCGCTCAGTGCATTTGCATCCAATGCCCTGAAGGATGTGGCGGATGTGCTGCTGCCGGTGGCCACGTTCGCCGAGACCTCCGGCACCTTCGTCAACGCCGAAGGCCGCTGGCAGTCCTTCAAGGGTGTGGCGCCGCCCCCGGGCGATGCGCGTCCCGGCTGGAAGGTCGTGCGGGTGCTGGGCACCATGGCCGGTCTGCCGGGGTTTGACTACGTGTCATCGGAACAGGTGCGCGACGAACTCAAGGCGCGATTCGGCGAGGACATGGCCTTTCACAACCGGGTTTCCCTGGAAGGGGAGGCCTTTGACTTGCCGCCCAGGATCACCGGTCTGCAGCGCGCGGGGGGCGTGGCCATCCACGGTCTCGATCCGCTGGTGCGCCGGGCGGAACCGCTTCAGGCCACCGCCGACGGTCGGCAGGCCGGGGCCTATATCTGCGAGGCCCAGGCCAGGGCCCTGGACCTGACGGGCACCGGCCGGGTGCTGGTGCGTCAGGGCGGGCATACGGCGCATCTGGATCTGGTGATCGACAACAGCGTGGCCATGGGTTGCGTGTGGATTCCGGCCGGGATGGCGCAGACCGCTTCTCTTGGCCCCCCTCACGGGGCCGTGGAACTGCAGAAGCTCTAATGCATCAGGGATACGAAGAATGATGGAAGCCATCATCAATTTCTGGGAAGGTCTGCCCGTGGTCATGCAGATCATGACCAAGATCACCTTCATCGTCGCGCCTCTGATGCTGGCGGTCGCCTATGTAACCTATGCCGAGCGCAAGATCATCGGCTACATGCAGGTTCGCCTGGGTCCGAACCGGGTGGGGCCCAAGGGCTGGCTGCAGCCGATCGCCGATGCGCTGAAGCTGCTGACCAAGGAAGTCATTGTCCCCACCAACGCCAACCGTTTCCTGTTCCTGAGCGCCCCGGTGCTGGCCATCGCGCCGGCGCTGGCCGCCTGGGCCGTCATCCCCTTCGACGACGGCATGGTGCTGGCCGACATCAATGCGGGCCTGCTCTATATCCTGGCACTGAGCTCACTGGGCGTGTACGGGGTGATCATTGCGGGCTGGGCATCCAACTCCAAGTACGCGCTACTGGGCGCCATGCGATCCGCCGCCCAGATCGTGTCCTACGAGATCGCCATGGGCTTCGCCCTGGTGGGTGTGTTGATGGCCGCCGGGAGCCTGAACCTGGGCGACATCGTGCGGGCCCAGCAGGGCATGTCCGTGGCCGGCTGGTTCGCCTGGCCGCTGATCGGGCTGTTCCTGGTGTTCTTCATCTCCGGGGTGGCCGAGACGAACCGGGCACCGTTCGACGTGGCGGAAGGCGAGTCCGAGATCGTGGCCGGTTTCCACGTGGAGTATTCCGGCATGGCCTTCGCCGTGTTCTTCCTGGCCGAGTACGCCAACATGATCCTGATTGCGGCGCTGACCGCCGTGCTGTTCTGGGGCGGATGGCTCTCGCCGCTGGCGGGCCTGGTATCCGAGTCATGGCTGGCCATCCCGGTGCTGGGCTGGTTCCTGGGAGACGGTATCCACTGGTTCCTTGCAAAGACCGCCTTTTTCCTGTTTTGCTTCCTGTGGTTCCGGGCCACCTTCCCGCGTTATCGCTATGACCAGATCATGCGTCTTGGCTGGAAGGTGCTGATTCCAGTGACCCTGGTGTGGCTGTTCGGCATCGGTGTGGCCGTGGCCCTGGGCTGGCAGCCCTGGACGGTGTGAGGAGCATGTCATGAACGCCGTACGCAATTTCGTCAAAAGCTTCCTGCTCTGGGAGCTGCTGCTCGGCATGCGGCTGACGGGCCGTTATCTCTTCTCCCGCAAGATCACTGTACAGTACCCCGAGGAGAAGACCCCCATCTCGCCCCGCTTTCGCGGCCTGCATGCCCTGCGCCGCTATCCCAACGGCGAGGAGCGCTGCATTGCCTGCAAGCTCTGCGAGGCGGTCTGCCCTGCGCTCGCCATCACCATCGAGTCCGAGCAGCGCGCCGACGGCACCCGGCGTACCACCCGCTACGACATCGATCTGTTCAAGTGCATCTTCTGCGGCTTCTGCGAAGAGGCCTGCCCGGTGGATTCCATCGTGGAGACGCACCTGTTCGAGTATCACTTCGAGAATCGCGGCGAGCAGATCATGACCAAAGACAAGCTGCTCGCCATCGGTGATCGCTATGAGCAACAGATCGCTGCGGCACGTGCGGCCGATGCACCGTATCGATAGCGCGAAACAGACCAGGGATACCCCATGAGCTTCGAGGCCTTCTTGTTCTACTTCTTCGCCGTGATCCTGGTGGGCGCGGCGGTGGCCATGATTACCGTTCGAAACCCGGTGCACGCGGCCTTGTTCCTGGTGCTTACGTTTGTCACCAGTGCGGCCTTGTGGATCATGCTGGAGGCCGAGTTCCTCGGCATCGTGCTGGTGCTCGTCTACGTGGGCGCGGTGATGGTGCTGTTCCTGTTCGTCATCATGATGCTCGACATCAATATGGCAAGGTTGCGCGAGGGTTTCATCCGCTTCCTGCCGGTGGGCATCCTGGTGGCGGTGGCCATGGCCACGGTGATGGTGCTGGTGGTGGTGCGCCATTTCCGTGTGCAGCCCCCGGCACGAGCGGCCGCCGACTACAGCAACACCGAGGCCCTGGGCCGGATCCTGTACACGGAGTACGTCTACCCGTTCGAGATCGCGGCAGTGATTCTGCTGGTGGCCATCATCGCCGCCATCGCGCTCACGCTGCGCCGCCGGCCGGGCACCAAGGCCGTCGACCCGGCCAGGCAGGTGCATGTTTCCCGAAAGGGCCGGGTGCGCATGGTGGACATGAAATCGGAAGGCAAGTCGTGACATGACACGGATATAGACGCAAGGGCGGATACAACGAGGCAGCCCCGCCAGGGCCGCCCGGGGACAACAAACAGGACCCAACATGATTTCCTTGTCGCACTATCTG
>SKOF01000310.1 GCA_007120155.1 Thioalkalivibrio sp.
AAGGCCATCAGCAGACCGCCGGTCCACATCCAGAACATGTACGGCTTGTAGTGCAGTCGCACCAGCCACGCGTCACCCTCCAGGCGTTCGCCCAGGGACACGTACACGTCCCGGGTCGGCCGCCGGTTGAGGGAGGCCTGCAGCATCGGGTTGTCGGGCTGGGAATCGTAGTACCGGCGCTGCGGGGTCAGCGTGCCCACGGTCCGGCCATCGCGGGTCACCAGGATCGAGGCCTGGTCGGCGTCAAAGTTGGGACCCCGGACCGGTTCCACACCCAGCAGGGTGAACTCGAACGCACCGGCCGTCGTCGTATCCCCCGGCGCCAGGCGCACATCCCGGTCGATCTCGTAGCTGTTGACCATCGAGATGGCCACCACCACCAGGGCCAGGCCGGCATGGGCCAGATGCATGCCGAAGAAGCTGGGGCGCAGGGCCCGCAGCATGCTGCCGATGCCCTGCGAGCGGCGCCGCATCATGCGGTTGCGTATGTCCACCGCCGCCGTCAGCAGGATCCACACCCCCAGCCCCAGCCCCAGTGCCGTGAGCGGCTTCCATGTGCCCATGGCGAGCGGCCATGCGATGCTCAGCCCCAGGGTCACCAGGAAGACCCAGCGCAACTGCCGCGCAGTCTCCGTGGGGTCGGCCTGTTTCCAGGCGATCAGGGGCGCGATGCCCACCAGAAAGAGCATGGGCAGCATCAGGGGCATGAAGACCGCGTCGAAATAGGGGGGGCCCACCGAGATCTTGCCCAGCCCCAGGGCATCCAGTGCCAGCGGATAGAAGGTACCGACGAATACCGCGGCACAGGCCACCACCAGCAGGACATTGTTGGCCAGCAGCAGCGACTCCCGGGAATACCAGCCGAAGCCGCCGCCCAGCCCCACCCTGGGCGCGCGAATGGCATACAGGATCAGCGAACCCAGCAGCGCCACCGCCAGCATGCCCAGCAGGAAGATGCCGCGATCCGGATCGGCCGCGAACGAGTGGACCGAGGTGATCACGCCGGAGCGCACGATGAAGGCGCCCAGGATGGTCAGTGCGAAGGCCAGGATGGCGAGCATGACCGTCCAGACCTTGAAGCCGCCGCGTTTCTCCGTCACGGCCAGGGAATGGAGCAGCGCGGTGGCGGCCAGCCAGGGCATGAACGAGGCGTTCTCCACCGGATCCCAGAACCACCAGCCGCCCCAGCCCAGTTCATAGTAGGCCCACCAGGAACCGACGCCGACGCCAAGGGTCATGAAACACCAGGCCACCGTCGTCCAGGGCCGGGACCAGCGTGCCCAGGCGGCATCCAGCCGGCCGCTGATCAGGGCCGCGATGGCAAAGGCGAAGGCCACCGACATGCCCACATAGCCCATGTACAGGAGCGGCGGATGGACGATCATGCCCGGATCCTGCAACAGCGGATTGAGGTCCATCCCGTCCGCGGGCACCCGGAGCAGCCGGTTGAACGGATTGGAGGTCAGCACCGTGAAGGCCAGGAAGCCCACGGAGACCATCCCGAGGGTGCCCATGACACGGGCCAGCATGTCCCTGGGCAGCGCCCTGCTGAAGGTGGCCACCGCCACGCCCCAGCCCGCCAGGACTGTGACCCACATGAGCAGGGACCCCTCGTGACCGCCCCAGACCGCCGTGATCTTGTACTGGAGGGGCAGATTCAGGTTGGAATTGCGCGCCACGTACTCCACCGAGAAGTCGCTGGTCACGAATGCCCAGGTCAGCACGAAGTAGGAGAAGACGAGAAAGACAAACTGGCCGACCACCAGAGAGCGCCCGGTGCGCATGAGCCGCTCATTGCCGGTGCTCGCGCCGACCAGGGGCAGCACACTTTGGGCCACTGCCAGGCACAGGGCCAGGATCAGCGCGAAATTGCCGAGTTCAGGTAGCATGGATCAGTACTCCTTGCCGGCGCCCGGCGGATGTCCGGCCCGTTCGATGGCCGCCTGGGCCTCGGCGGGCATGTATTCCTCGTCGTGGCGCGCCAGGACCTTGTCCGCGTGGAAGGTGCCGTCCGCGTCGATCCAGCCTTCCGCAACCACACCCTGACCCTCCCGGAACAGGGCGGGCAGGATACCTTCGAAAGTCACGGGGACGCTCATGGCGGTATCGGTGACCCGAAACGACACCTGGACCGACTGCTGGTCGCGCACCACGCTGCCCGACTCCACCAGCCCGCCGATGCGGAACTTGCGTTCCGGCAGCTCGGTCATGGCCATCACCTCTGACGGCGTGACAAAGAACACCATGGAATCGCGGAAGGCGTTGAGGATCAGCGCCGTGGCGATCGCCAGCCCCGCCAGCACGCCGGCCACCAGTGCCAACCGCTTTTGCCGTTTCGTCATGTCATTTCTCCCGGTGACTGCGCGGATGCCGTCCGCCGCAGGCGCCGGACCAGCATGGCCCGAGTGCGGCGGCGGCGGCGGCGCAGCAACAGCATTTCTGCAAGCAACAGGGCGGCGAACAGGCCGTAGGAGCCCCAGACATAGGGTCCGTGGCCGCCCATGGCAATGAAATCACCCACACCATCCCACATTACGAGCGTCCCTCTTCACGAATGGTTCCCCGCGCGTCCGCCACGGTTGCGTTGCGGTCCCAGGTCCTGCTGTCGCCATCCCGGATGAGATCCCGCACCCACTGGGTCTCCGCCTCGCGCTCCAGCACCTCCACCTGTGCCCGGCGCAGGGCGATGGCGGCACAATACAGCCAGCAGGCACCCGTCATCAGGAGCAACGCGGTGAACATGGACGGCGCCATGGTGGGGGCACTGGTCAGGGTGACCGACATGCCCTGGTGCAGGGTGTGCCACCACTCCACGGAGAAGTAGATGATCGGCACGTTGATCGCGCCCACCAGGGCCAGCAGCGAGGCCGCCCGCGCACCATTCTCGCGGTCATCCACGGCGGTGCGCAATGCCATGTAGCCAAGATACAGGAACAGCAGGACGAGCGTGGAGGTAAGCCGGGCATCCCAGACCCAATAGGTCCCCCAGGTGGGTGCGCCCCACAGGGCGCCGGTCCACAGGGCCATGAAGGTCATCAGGGCCCCGGTGGGGGCAAGGCTGCGGGCCATCATGTCGGCCAGCCGGATGCGCCAGACCAGGTGGATGACCCCGTACACGGCCATCAGCAGGTAGATGAACATGCCCATCCACGCCGCGGGCACATGGATAAAGAGAATCCGGTAGCTGTTGCCCTGCTGATAGTCGGGCGGCGCAACGAAGAAGCTGGTGTACAGACCCGCAACCGCCAGCACGACCGCACCGCCCACCAGCCACGGCACCAGCACCTGCACCAGGACATGGAAGTTCCGGGGTGCGGCAAACGTCAGCCACGGTATGCGTCGAAACACCATCAATCAACTCCTTCCCGGAAAATAGTCAAAACGGGCCGCTCCGGCTAATCGAGACTGATGCGCAGGGCCCCGGCAACGGCCAGCGGCACCAGCGGCAGGGCAATCGCCAGCATGGCCCCGAGCAGGGACAGGTGCGCGTACGGACCGGCCTGGTGCATGGCCTCGGACACCGCCCCGGAACCGATGATCAACACGGGGATGTACAGCGGCAGCACCAGCAGCGCCATCAGGGCGCCGCCCGCCCTCACGCCCAGCATCAGCGCGGCGCCGGTGGCCCCCAGCAGGCTCAGCACCGGCGTGCCCAGGGCGAGCGACCCCATCAGCACCACCAGCTCGAACCCGCGCAGCCCCAGCGAGTAGCCGAGCAGCGGTGACAGGATGACCAGCGGCAGCCCCAGGGACAGCCAGTGGGCTGCGATCTTGCCCAGGGCCACCATCGGCAGCGGCTGGTGGCTCAGGACGATCTGCTCCAGCGTGCCGTCGCGCCAGTCGTCCGCAAACAGGCGGTCCAGGGAGATGAGACTGGCCAGCGCCGCCGCCACCCACACGCCGCCCGGCGCCAGTGCACGCAGGATCTCCGGTTCCGGCCCCACGGCCAGGGGAAACAGCGTGGTCACGATGATAAAGAACGCCACCACGGTCAGGATATCCTGCCGTCGCATGACGATCAGTGAGACGTCGCGCCGCACCAGTGTCCACAATGACCTCCACATGATTCGCTAACTCAAGTCCAGGATGTTTGCCTCGCGCAAACCGTCAATGGGCTGATGACTGGTGGTGACCACCAGGCCGCCTTGCGCCAGATGCATCTCCAGCAGCTCAAGGAGCCAGT
Source organism: Thioalkalivibrio sp. (assembly GCA_007120155.1). Taxonomy (GTDB): domain Bacteria; phylum Pseudomonadota; class Gammaproteobacteria; order Ectothiorhodospirales; family Ectothiorhodospiraceae; genus Thioalkalivibrio_A. The sequence goes on from SKOF01000310.1 coordinate 4,184, forward strand.
CGACCGCGCGCACATCCAGCGCAGTCAACGGTTCATCAAGCACCCACAGTGGACTCGAAGAAAGCAGTAGACGGGACAGCGCGGTGCGCCGGCGCTGGCCCTGAGAGAGATAACGTACGGGGATGTCTTCATAACCGGCCAGGCCGACCTCTTCCAGGGCGTCGAGGCAGCGCGCCTCGTCGAAGCCCTCACCCCGCAGGCCCTGCTGGACGGCCAGGTTCTCCAGGGGCGTGAACTCGTCCTTCACCGCATCCCGGTGACCCACATAGATGAGATCGGCACGGGCGGACTCATCCAGCCGGCGGATGTCCTCGCCGCGCAGGGTGACCTGGCCCGATTCCAGCGCCGTCAGGCCGCAGATGGCGCGCAGCAGTGTGGTCTTGCCGCAGCCGTTGCGCCCGCGCACGAACAGCAACTGGCCGGGATCGACGTTGAAATCAATCCCTGAGAACAACGGCCGGCCGCCCCTTCGACAACTCAAGCCTTCGGCCTTCAACATGACGGTGACCTCACTGTATGGACGAGCCGGGGGGCGACACGTGGCGCTTCGTGGACCGGCTCACCATGGGTCTGAATATACGCGCTTTCCTGCCGACCCTGTGAGCCCTTGGGGATGATTTGAATCAATACTTGATCAATAAGCTACGTCAATAGTTGACCACACCGGTATGTAATCGATCAATACCGCTTATGGGTCTGATTCTCCAAGTATATCTTCTTGCCCGGCCAACCCGAAGCCCGGCGGGCCATCCGGATCGGAGACCGTCCGCGAACCCCGGCCAAGCACCCCGCACGCACTCCGACAGTGCGGCGCCACGTTGCCCTGCACAACCGTGAGGCATGCCAATACCGCCGGACACGACGTCCGTGGCCCGGCAAACGGCGCAGCGCGCCCCCGGATCCCGGGCGGCCGGCGCGGCCGGCCGGCCGCGCCACGCCACGGCGAACCCCTTTCCACGGCCCCGTCCGCCACTGCGGCGTGCCAGGCGCATGGCCTGCCGGACACCGGCTCCACGTGCCTTGCCGGGACGGCATCGGAATCGCTGGCACAGATGTTGAAAGACGTCCCTCCGGACAAAGACTGAACCCGGCCGGAGAACAGACCCATGAGCACCAAGAGCCTCGGCAATCCCTACGATCCCGATGCGGACCTGAGCCACGCCCGCTGCGACCATGCGCGCGGCATCTGCCATCACGGGCATGGCCATGCACACCGGCACGAGACAGCCACGGCGCCGGATGACGAGGCCATCATCGACCGCGCGGTGGAAAGCGCGGTGGTGCGCGGCATCTTCCAGCACAGCGAGATGGACCGGCGGCGTTTCCTGAAGCTTATCGGCGGCGGTACATTCGCCGCCGCCCTGTCCAGCCTGTTCCCCATGGACGCGCTCAAGGCCGCGGTCAAGGACGGCATGGGCCAGCCGGAGAAGCGGAAACTGAGTGTCGGCTTCGTGCCCATCACCTGCGCCACGCCCATCATCATGGCGCACCCCATGGGCTTCTACGCCAAGTATGGCCTGGACGTGGAAGTGATCAAGACCGCCGGCTGGGCGGTGGCCCGGGACAAGTCCCTGAACCGCGAGTACGACGCGGCCCACATGCTCTCGCCCATGCCGCTGGCCATGACCCTGGGCGCGGGCTCATCCTCGGAACCCTTCCTGATGCCCGCCGTGGAAAACATCAACGGGCAGGCCATCACCCTGCACATGAAGCACCGGGACAAGCGCGACCCGAAGCAATGGAAGGGCTTTCGCTTCGGCGTACCGTTCGAATACTCCATGCACAACTTCCTGCTCCGCTACCTGGTGGCGGAACACGGGCTCGACCCGGACCAGGACATCCAGATCCGCGTCGTGCCCCCGCCGGAGATGCTGGCCAACCTGCGCGCGGAGAACCTCGACGGATACCTGGCGCCGGACCCGTTCAACCAGCGCGCGGTATGGGAGAAGGTCGGTTTCATTCACATGCTCACCAAGGAGATCTGGGACGGACACCCATGCTGCGCCTTCGCCTGCTCCCAGGAGTTCGCGCGCTCGATGCCCAACACCTTCGGTGCATTGTTCCGGGCCATCGTCGATGCCACCCACTATGCGTCGAATCATGACAACCGCAAGGAGATCGCCGAGGCCATCGCGCCGCGCGCGTACCTGAACCAGCCGGTGCCGGTGGTGGAGCAGGTGCTCACAGGGCGCTTCGCGGACGGGCTGGGCAACATCCGGGACGTGCCGGACCGCATCGACTTCGACCCTTTCCCCTGGCACTCCATGGCCGTCTGGATTCTCACCCAGATGAAGCGCTGGGGTTACATCAAGGAGGAAGTGAACTACCAGGCCATCGCGGAGCAGGTCTACCTGGCCACCGAATGCGGCGACCTGATGCGCGAGCTGGGCTACGAACCGCCGACGGAGACCTACAAGGGCTTCTCCGTCATGGGCAAGGCCTTCGACTATGCCGATCCCGACGGCTACGTCCGCAGCTTTGCCATCCGCAGGGGCTGAATCATGCTGCACAACCAGACCCTGCGCGCAACGCTGCTGTCGGTCGTCCTGCTGGTGCTGGCGCTCGGCGCCTGGGAGCTGTCCATCAGCGCTCCGCCGGCCGGGTCCGGCGAACTCAGCGAGTACGAACAGATGATGGGCGCGGCGGCCTCCCGGGCGGGCGTGCCGCCGCCCTCGGTGATCCTCGCCCACGCCATGGACGAATTGAGCCGCCCGTTCTATGACGCCGGTCCCAACGACAAGGGGATCGGCCTGCAGCTGGGCTACTCCGTGGCGCGGGTGATGGCGGGCTACCTTCTGGCGGCGATGCTGGCGATTCCGCTGGGCTTCGTGATCGGCATGTCGCCGCTGCTCAATCGGGCGCTCGATCCCTATATCCAGATCCTCAAGCCCATCTCGCCGCTGGCGTGGATGCCGCTGGCACTGTTCGTGATCAAGGACTCGAGCCTGTCCGCCATCTTCGTGATCTTCATCTGCTCCATCTGGCCGATGCTCATCAACACGGCCTTCGGTGTGGCCAGCGTCAAGCGGGACTGGCTCAACGTGGCACGTACCC
>SKOF01000095.1 GCA_007120155.1 Thioalkalivibrio sp.
CCGATGGTGAAATAGCGCTTGCCGGGTATGGCCGGCAGCTCGCTGTTATTCCCCGCTTCCAACATAGGCTTCGACCCGCGCTTTGAGTTTTTGTCCCGGGCGGAAAGTCACCACCCGGCGCGCCGAGATGGGAATTTCCTCTCCGGTCTTTGGATTGCGGCCTGGTCGCTGATTCTTGTCGCGCAGGGTGAAATTGCCGAAACCGGACAACTTCACCTGATCCCCGTTCTCCAACGCGCTTCGAACCTCCTCGAAGAACATCTCCACCAGTTCCTTGGCTTCACGCTTGTTGAGGCCCAACTCATCGAAGAGTTTCTCGGCCATTTCCGCTTTGGTCAGCGCCATGCTTTCACGCCCTTAGAGTAGCCCCTACATCCTGTTCGAGTCGCCTGATGATTCCCTCAATGACTTCATCCACTTCCTCATCTCTAAGAGTGCGTGACAACTCCTGTAAAATCAATCCCAAAGCGAGACTTTTTCGACCAACGGGTACACCTTGGCCCGTATATACGTCAAATACAACCAGTTCCCGCAGGGACGGAATGCCCAGATCCCGGACGCAGGACAGCACCCGCTCCGCCGGACAGTCCGCATCGACGACAATGGCAAGATCGCGCCTGATTGCCGGGAATCTGGACTGTTCAGAGAATTTCGGCACCGAACCCCGGGTAATCACCTCCAGGCTCAACTCCATGACAAACACCGCCCGATCCAGGTCCAGGCGATCGAGGAGCTCGGGATGGAGTGCGCCGATCCAGCCGCAGGGTACACCGTTCAGGGATACGGCAGCCGACTGACCGGGATGCAATGCCGGATGATGAACGGACGCCTGGAAATGCACCTCCCCGTCCGCAAAGCCGAGCAGATTCTCCAGGTCCCCCTTGAGATCAAAGAAATCCAGATCCCGTGCCCGCTCCCCCCATTGCAGCGGCAGGAGCGGTCCACAGGCGACCGACGAGATCATGGATTCCTGTTTTAATTCATTGTCTTGAGAAACAAACCTCAAACCTGTTTCAAATAATCTTACCCGCTCCTGCTGACGATTGAGATTGTGCCGGAGTGCCCTGACCAGCCCCGGCCAGAGGCTGGAACGCATCACCGCCAGTTCCGACGAGATGGGGTTGGCCAGTGCCAGCGGGCGATGATCCGGGGCGAACAGCCGTTCCCATTCGGGATCCACGAAGCTGTAGGTCACAGCCTCCTGGTACCCCAGATCCGCCATCAGGTGGCGCAAGCGAGCCATCGGCACCCGGGCCTCATCCATGCGCCCGAGTTTCGGACTCAACGGGGGCACCGTGGCGGGCAACCGGTCATAGCCGTGCACCCGGGCCACCTCCTCGATCAGGTCCGCTTCGATGGCCAGATCGAAGCGAAATCCCGGCGGTGTGACCCGCCATGCACCGGCCATGGGTTCCACGTGACAGCCAAGGGCGGACAACAAGCGGGTGACCTCGGTCTCGTCGATGCCGGTACCCAGCACACGGGCGATACGGGCGGCCCGCAGCATGATGGGCGCGGCCTCCCGGGGCGCGGCACCCGTGGCTTCCACCACCGGCCCGGGTTCGCCGCCGGCAATCCCGCACAGCAGTTCGGTAACACGCTGAAGGGCTTGGGTGGGCAGCGCCGGATCCACCCCCCGCTCGAAGCGATGGGAAGAATCCGTATGCAGGCCGTGCTCACGGGCCCGGCCGGCAATGGCCATGGGCGTGAAGTGGGCGCTTTCCAGAAACACATCCCGGGTGTCCTGCCCGACGCCGCTGGCCTCGCCTCCCATGATGCCGGCGAGCGCCAGGACCTTGTTATCGTCGGCGATGACCAGGTCCGCGCCGGTCAGTGTGATCTCCTGCCCGTCCAGCAGCACGAGATTCTCATTATCCCGCGCGCGCCGGACCACGATCCCGCCGTCCAGGCGCGCCAGATCGAAAGCGTGCATGGGCTGGCCCAGTTCCAGCATCACGTAGTTGGTCACATCCACCAGGGGACCGAGGCTGCGGATACCGGCCCGGCGCAGCCTTTCCCGCATCCAGAGCGGTGTCTCGGCCCCCGGATCCACACCGCGCACCACGCGGCCCGCATACACGGGACAGTCCGCCGCCGCCTCGATGCTGACCGGTACCCGGTCATCCACCACGGCGCTGACCGGCGCGATGCCGGACACCCTCAGGGGTCTGTCGGTGAGCGCCGCCACCTCCCGGGCAACCCCCGCCATGCTCAGGCAGTCGGCCCGGTTGGGCGTGAGGTCCACTTCCAGCACGAGGTCATCGAGACCCAGGGCCTCGCGCACATCGGTGCCCGGGGGCAGATCCGCCGGCAGGGGCATGAGACCCCCGCTGGACTCGGCCAGGCCCAGTTCCTTCGCGGAGCACAGCATGCCGAAGGATTCCACGCCGCGCAGCCTGGCGTTCCTGATCCTGAAATCCCCGGGCAGCACCGCGCCCACCCGGGCAAAAGGCACGTGCATGCCCTCCGCCACGTTGGGCGCCCCGCACACCACCTGCACAGGTGCGCCGGAGCCGTCGTCCACCTGACAGACCTGCAGCTTGTTCGCATCCGGATGCGGCGCCACCTGGCGCACGAGACCCACCACCACTCCGGAGAAATCCGGAGCAGCCGGCTGGATGCTGTCCAGTTCCAGACCCGCCATGGTGAGCCGATGCCCCAGTTCCCCGGGTGTCAGCCCGTGGTCCACCCACTCCAGAAGCCACTGATTGCTGATTTTCATGCTTGTCGCTCTTTTGGTAAACCAATGGACAGGATGAACAGGATTTCGCAGGACTCACAGGATCTAAATATAATGAAAATAAGGTATTACATTCATTATTTAAACAATCATGTTAATCCTGAAAAACCCTGTTCATCCTGTCCATTCGATCTTTCAGATCACGCAAACTGCCGCAGAAAGCGGATGTCGTTCTCGAAGAACAGCCGAAGGTCGTTGACGCCGTAGCGCAGCATGGCCATCCGCTCCACGCCAAGGCCGAAGGCGAGTCCTGTGTAACGCTCGCTGTCGATGCCCACGTGGGCGAACACGTTCGGGTGTACCATCCCGCAACCCATCACCTCCAGCCAGCCGGTGTGACTGCAGACCCGGCAACCGTCCCCGCCGCAGTGCACGCACTGGATATCCACCTCTGCTGAGGGCTCCGTGAAGGGGAAATAGGACGGACGGAACCGGGTCTTGAGATCCGTCTGCTCGAAAAATGCCTGCAGGAAGGCATCCAGTACGCCACGCAGGTGCGCGAAGGTCACATCCTCGTCCACCAGCAGGCCTTCCACCTGGTGGAACATCGGGCTGTGGGTCAGGTCCGAATCACAGCGGTACACGCGTCCGGGGGCAATGACGCGAAACGGCGGTTCGCCGGATTCCATCACCCGTATCTGCACCGGCGAGGTATGCGTGCGCAGCAGCAGTCCGCCGTCGAAGTAGAAGGTGTCGTGCATGGCACGGGCCGGGTGATGGGCCGGAATGTTGAGCGCCTCGAAATTGTGGTAGTCATCCTCCACTTCCGGCCCCTCCGCCACCTGAAAGCCCAGGCGGCCCAGCAGGTCGGTGATGCGCTCGATGGTGCGGGTGACCGGGTGAAGGCCGCCCACCGCCTGGCGTCGGCCCGGCAGGGTCACGTCCACGGACTCCCCGGCCAACCGCTGCCGGCGTTCGGCGGATGCGAGCGCCTCCAGGCGGGTGGCCAGCGCATCGTTCACCTGCTGCTTGGCCCGGTTGATGGCCTGTCCCGCCGCCGGGCGCTGTTCGGCAGGCAGCTTGCCCAGGCCCTTGAGCTGTTCGGTGAGCAGGCCCTTCTTGCCCAGATAGCGCACCCGCAGGGCATCAAGCGCCTGGGTGTCTGCGGCCCGGTCGATAGCCTCAAGGGCCTCGCCAATCAGGTTCTGGAGTTCCTCCACAACGGGTCCCCCTCGGGTTGAAAATAAAAAGGGGAAAGGCCAGGCCTTTCCCCTCTCGAGCGTCCATCGGGTCCGCGTTTCACGGATCCCGACGCATGCGCGCGCGGACGTTACGCCGCCAGGGCAGCCTTGGCCTTTTCGGCGATCTGCCCAAACGCGTTGATGTCGTGCACCGCGAGATCGGCCAGCACCTTGCGGTCGATCTCCACATCGGCCTTGTGCAGACCGTCCATCATGCGGCTGTAAGACAGACCGAACTGACGCGCGGCCGCGTTGATGCGCACGATCCACAGCGCCCGGAACTGGCGCTTGCGCTGACGGCGGTCACGGTAGGCGTACTGGCCGGCCTTCGTGACTGCCTGAACGGCAACGCGGTAGACGTTCTTGCGCGCACCGTAATAGCCCTTGGCCTTTTTCAGGACCTTCTTGTGACGGGCGTGGGCGGTGACGCCTCTCTTGACTCGTGACATGGCGGTGTCTCCTTATGCGTGAGGCAGCATCTGGCGCACGGATGCCTTGTCGCTCTCGGCAATCATGCCGGTGGAGCGAAGGTGACGCTTGCGCTTGGTGCTCTTCTTGGTAAGGATGTGCCGCCGGTGGGACTGGGCTCGCTTGAACCCGCCCGAACCGGTGGGTTTGAACCGCTTGGCGGCTCCCCGGTTGGTCTTCTGCTTGGGCATGTTTGCTCTCCTGAATCAAAAGGCCGGAGCAATGCTCCGCCTTGGTCGCTGTATCCCCCGTCGGCCGCCCTGGCGCCGAACGTGGGCTGTGTCATTCATTTCTTCGGTGTAAACACCATCACCATCTGGCGCCCTTCCATCTTGGGCCGTTGCTCGACGGTGGCGATCTCGCTCAGATCCGCCTCGATGCGTTCCAGCAGCTTGGCGCCCAGTTCCTGGTGGCGCATCTCGCGACCCCGGAAACGGATGGTGACCTTGGCCTTGTCGCCGTCGTTGATGAACCGGTTCAGGTTGCGAAGCTTGACCTGGTAGTCACCCTCATCGGTCCCGGGCCGGAACTTCACTTCCTTGATCTGTATCTGCTTCTGGTTCTTCTTCGCCTGCTGGGCCTTCTTGCTCAACTCGAACCTGAACTTGCCGTAGTCCATGACCCGGCAGACCGGCGGTTCCGCGTTCGGCGAGATCTCCACCAGGTCCAGTTCAGCCTCTTCGGCGATTCGCAATGCCTCTTCGATGGACACGACCCCCACATTCTCCCCGGTCGTGTCGATCAGACGGACCTCGGGACAGGTGATCTGTTCGTTGAGACGAGTCTCTTTTCCAGCGCTGATACGTTAATCCTCCAAATGAGAGCGGCCGCGGCTCGCGATCTCACCGGAGAGGCGCCGGGCAAGATCGTCCAGATCCATGCTCCCCAGGTCCTCGCCGGCTCGCGTGCGCACGGCCACGGTTTTCGTCTCCATCTCCCGGTCACCCAGGACCAGCAGATAAGGGACGCGTTGTAGCGTATGCTCGCGGATTTTAAAGCCAATTTTCTCGTTTCTCAAGTCCGTCTCCACCCGCAGGCCCCGATTCCGCAGGCTTTCGGCCACTTCCCGGGCATAATCGTCCTGCCGATCGGTGATGGTCAGCACCTGCACCTGCACCGGGGCCAGCCATAATGGGAACAGACCGGCGTAGTGCTCGATGAGCACCCCGAAGAAGCGTTCCACGGAGCCCAGCAGGGCCCGGTGGATCATGATGGGGCGGCGCCGGCTGTTGTCCTCCGCCACGTACTCCATCCCGAAACGCTCCGGCAGGTTGAAGTCCAGCTGTACCGTGGAACACTGCCATTCCCGGCCGATGGCATCCCGGATCTTGATGTCGATCTTGGGGCCGTAGAAGGCACCGCCGCCCTCGTCCACCGAGTAATCCAGGCCCTTCTTTTCCAGCGCCGCCCTGAGGGCTGCGGTGGCGTGCGTCCAGATCTCCTCGGAACCCACCGCCTTGTCGGGGCGGGTGGAGAGATTGACCTCGTAGTCGTCGAAACCGAAGGCCCGGAGCACATCCAGCGTCAGATCGAGAATGCGCAGGATCTCGTCCTCGATCTGATCCTCCCGGCAGAAGACGTGGGCGTCGTCCTGGGTGAACCCGCGAACGCGCATCAGGCCGTGGAGAGCGCCGGACATTTCCCGGCGGTATACCGTGCCCATTTCCGCCCAGCGCAGCGGCAGGTCCCGGTAGGAATGCAGCCGGTCCTTGTACACCAGCACGTGAAACGGGCAGTTCATGGGCTTGAGCTGGAACGCCTGGGTGTCGTCCTCCATCGGCTCGTACATGGACTCCGCGTAGAAGTCCGCATGCCCCGAGGTCTTCCACAGGTCCAGATTGGCGATGTGCGGGGTGTAGAGGAACTGGTACCCGGCCCGCTCATGCATGTCGAACCAGAAATCCTCGATCACCCGACGGATGCGCGCACCCTTCGGGTGCCAGAACACCAGCCCGCCGCCGGCCTCATCCTGGATGGAGAACAGGTTCAGCTCCGTGCCGATACGCCGGTGGTCCCGGCGCTCCGCCTCGGCCAGGCGATGGAGGTAATCCTCCAGCTGCTGCTTGTCGGGCCAGGCGGTGCCGTAGATGCGCTGAAGCATTTCGTTGGCGGAATCGCCGCGCCAGTAGGCGCCGGCCACCTTGGTCAGCTTGAAGACCTTGAGCTTGCCGGTGCTGGGCACGTGGGGGCCGCGGCACAGATCGATGAAATCTCCCTGCCGGTAGAGGGAAATGGTCTCTCCCGCGGGGATGTCCTCGATGATGCGGGCCTTGTACTCCTCGCCCTGCTCCCGGAAGAAGTCCACGGCCTCGTCCCGATCCATGACCGAGCGCGCCACGGGCAGGTCCTTCTTTGCCAGCGCCATCATGCGCGCCTCGATCTTCTCAAGGTCCTCCGGATGGAAGGGGCGCTCGAAGGCGAAGTCATAGTAGAAACCGTCCTCGATCACCGGCCCGATGGTCACCTGGGCCGAAGGAAACAGGTCCTTCACCGCCTGCGCCAGCAGGTGCGCCGTGGAGTGACGGATGATCTCCAGGCCCTCCGGGTCGCGGGCGGTGACGATGGCAAGCTCGGCATCGTCCTCGATGCGGTGGCTGGTATCCACCAGCCGCCCGTCCACGCGTCCGGCCAGGGCGGCCTTGGCGAGCCCGGGGCCGATATCCGCCGCGACGTCGCGTACCGTCACGGGACCGTCAAAGCGCCGTTCACTTCCGTCAGGGAGGGTAATCAGGGGCATGTCTGTCTCCTGCGCCGGCCGGTACGAAGGGTCGTGCGCTGCTTGTTTGGCAAAGAAAGGCTGCAAGTCGATCAGCCGTA
>SKOF01000539.1 GCA_007120155.1 Thioalkalivibrio sp.
CCCGCTTGGACTTTTGAATGAGCAAAACGACCGGATCACCCCAGCCCGAGGCTGGCATGGTGGCCCCAAGGTGTAAACCATGTGCCCGGTTTAATGTGTAAACCATGTCCGGCTTGCACAGTGAGGGTGGTGTTCCTTGCCACTTGAGACTTGAGACTAGCCACTGCTTTTCAGCCATTCCGCCACCTGCCGGGCGTAATAGGTGAGGATGCCGTCAGCACCGGCGCGCTTCATGGAGGTGAGCGCCTCCAGCACGCAGGCGCGCTCGTCCAGCCAGCCGTTCTGCGCGGCGGCCTTGAGCATGGCGTACTCGCCGCTCACCTGGTAGACGAAGGTGGGGGCGCCGAACGCGTCCTTGACCCGGCGCACGATGTCCAGATAGGGCATGCCCGGCTTGATCATGACCATATCGGCGCCCTCCTCCAGGTCCATGGCCACTTCCCGCAGGGCCTCGTCGCCGTTGGCCGGATCCATCTGGTAGGTGTACTTGTTGCCGGCACCCAGGCTGGCGGCGGAACCCACCGCGTCGCGGAAGGGACCGTAGTAGCTGGAGGCATACTTGGCGGAATAGGCAAGGATACGCGTATGAATATGCCCGGCCTCCTCCAGGGCCTCGCGAATCGCGCCGATGCGGCCGTCCATCATGTCCGAGGGGGCCACCACGTCCGCACCCGCCTCGGCGTGGGAGAGGGCCTGCTGGATCAGTACATCCACCGTCTCGTCGTTCATCACGTAACCGGTGTCGTCGATGAGCCCGTCCTGGCCGTGGGTGGTGAACGGATCCAGGGCCACGTCGGTGATCACCCCCAGTTCGGGCACGGCGTCCTTGACGGCGCGGACCGCCCGCTGGGCCAGCCCCTCCGGGTTGAATGCCTCCGCCGCATCCTCGCTCTTTGCCTCCGGGGGCGTGACCGGAAACAGGGCCATGGCGGGCACGCCGAGCGCGGCGCAGGCCTCGGCCTCGCGGCACAGCAGATCCACCGACAGGCGCTCCACCCCGGGCATGGACGGCACCGGTTCGCGGCACTCCCGGCCTTCCAGCACGAACACCGGCTGGATCAGGTCATCGGTGGTCAGCCGGTGTTCCCGCATCAGGCGCCGGGAGAACGCGTCGCGGCGCATGCGCCGCGGGCGCGACAGGGGAAAATAGCCGTTGTACTGGGACATGCTGCGAAACTCCGGAGGATGGGTGATGCCTGCGCCGCACGCGGCAGCCACAGGATAGCCGAAGGCCGCCCGCCATGCATGGTGCGATCTTTGTCCGGGCGCCACAGAGCAGCGCCGGTCCGTACCGCGGCGCGCCATCCCGCTGCAACGCACATTTCACGATTCCGAGTATGATTTCACAGAAATGGGCACCGCTCGTCGGGCGATTCGACCGGCGGCTGGCCGCGGTGCCGGCGTTGGGCTACTGTTAGCGGATACAAATGGCATTGATAAACAAGGGGATGGGGCCCGGCATGCACCGCATCGTCGTGGTGGAGGAATCAACGACGCTTCGCTACATCCTGTGCCGGGGCCTGGAAAGGCACGGGTTCGAGCCCGTGGCGTTCGACAGCCCGGCGGCTGCACTGGCGCGGCTCACGGACACTGCCGGGACATCGGACGTGGACGGAGTTCTGCTGGGCTGGTCCGCGGTGCCCGGCGAATCGGCACATCCTCTGCTCGCCTGCCTGAACAAACCCCACAATGCCCACCTGGCCGTGGTGCTGCTGACACAGGAGTTGGCCGACCCGTTGGTCAGCTGGGTCCAGGAGCGCCGTCTCTCCGCCCTGGTCCCCTGGGACGACCACCACGAGGTGGGAGGCACCCTGGCGCTCATGCTCAACCCGACCACGGTGGCCCCGGCCCGCTCGGACCGGGGTATCCGGATCCTGCTGGTGGACGACTCCCCCAGCGTACGCTTCTTCTATCACCGCCTGCTGAGCCGGGAGGGCTATCAGGTGGAATCCTGCGCGGATCCGGGCTCTGCCTTCGAGCTGGCCACCCGGGGCGAATTCGACCTGGCCGTGGTGGATCACTTCATGCCCGGGGAGAACGGCGACCGGCTCTGTGCCCGCCTGAGGGCGGACCCGCGGACCGCCCATATGGAGCTGGCGGTCCTGACCGGCGTCTACAACGACGAGGTGATCCGCAACTGCCTGGAAGCGGGCGCCGTGGAATGCCTGTTCAAGAACGAGGCGGAGAACCTCTTTCTCGCGCGTATCGGGGCACTCTGGCGATCCATCCTGGCCCACAAGGAGGTGGAAGCCGGGCGTTCCCGCCTGGAGGCCATCCTGACCTCGGCGGGCGACGGGATCTACGGCGTCGATACCGAGGGCCGCATCACGTTCATCAATCCGACCGCATGCAGCATCCTGGGCATCTCCGGACCGGAGGAAGTCATGGGCCAGTCGGCCCACATGCTGTTCCACGCGGTCAATCGCCAGGGACGCCCGGTGCCGCCCGAGAGATGTCCGCTCAGCCGGGCGTATGCCCGGGGCGATGCCCTGGGCAGCTGGGAGGCGGTGTTCCGGCACCGCTCGGGGCGTCTGATACCGGTGGAGGGCAGTATTCAGCCGCTGGTGGAATCCTACCGGGACAGGGGTTCGGTGGTGGCCTTCCAGGACATCTCCGAGCGCAATGCAATGGAGGCGCAGCTGCACTGGCAGGCCGAGCATGATGAACTGACCGGGTTGTACAACCGGCGCTACCTGGAACGGGCGCTGGAGGCGGAACACGCCCGCTGTCAGGCCACCGGGCTGCAGAGCGCGGTTCTGGTCCTGGATCTTGACCGGTTCAAGTACATTAACGACACGGCCGGTCACCTGGTCGGCAACACCCTGCTGGTGGATGTATCCCGGCGCCTGCGCGCGCACCTGGGCGAGGAACTGGTCCTGGCCCGGCTGGGCGGGGACGAGTTCGCCCTGATCCTCCCCCAGACGGACGCTGACGGCCTGAACCGTGTCAGCGAGGCGTTGCGGCGTCTGCTCCATGAAACCGCCTTTCGGGTGGACGAGCGCAATTACCGGCTGAACATCAGCATCGGGGCCGCCTGGCTGGGGCACGGCAGCGAGACCCCGGCCGATGCGCTCGCCAACGCCGATATCGCCTGCCACGTGGCCAAGCAGGCCGGAAGCAACCAGTTCCACGTGTGCGAACCCGAGCAGGATGTACGCGCCTTCATGGGGCGGGATCTGGCCTACGTGGATCAACTCCGGGATGCGCTGGAACGGGACACGTTCGTGCTCCAGTTCCAGCCTATCCTGGCGGTGGCTGCTGGCGGCAGTCGCCGCCCCCGGGAGCAGTACGAGACCCTGATACGGCTCAAGGGCGACAATGGCGGTCTGATCCTTCCCGGTGAGTTCATTCCCGTGGCCGAACGCTTCGGCCTGATCCCGGAGATCGACGCCAGGGTGGTGGCGCGTGCGCTACGGGAACTCCGTGCCCTGCAGGCCGACGGTCGCAACGTGGTCCTGAACGTCAACCTGTCGGGCCGCACCCTGGGCGACCCGGGGACCCTGAAGCGCATCCAGGAAATGGTTCGAGCCACCACCGTGGACCGTACCTGCCTGGTCTTCGAGATCACCGAGACCAGCGCGATCCTCAATCTCTCCGCCGCCCGCGAGTTCATCGACACCCTGCGCACCCTGGGCGTGCGCTTCGCCCTGGATGATTTCGGCACCGGATTCTGCTCCCTGTCTCACCTCAAGCAACTGCCGGTGGACATCGTCAAGTTCGACGGGCAGTTCGTCCGGGATCTGCACAGGGACGATTCGGACCGCACGATGGTGGCCGCCATGAACGACATCGTGCACGCCATGGGGCTGACCAGCGTGGCCGAGTTCGTGGAATGCGACGAGGTCCTGCAGATCCTGCGCGGCATCGGGGTCGATCATGTGCAGGGACATTATCTGGGCCTGCCCGCGGACGAACCGCGGCCGGTGACCCTCCCGGAACCGGCACCCGCGCTGACCGGATTCGAAGACCTGCCCCAGGACAGGCTGCACTAGTGTCCGCTCTCGGGATTCAGGCACGCCGGGACGAATCAGCCTTCCCCGCTGCCGTCTTCAGACCCAGTCCCTCGGTTTGAGATAATGCGCATACAGGCGCGCCTCGGGCGTGTCCGGCTCCGGGCGCCAGTTGTAGCGCCAGCGCACCAGGGGTGGCAGCGACATGAGGATCGACTCCGTGCGCCCCCCTGACTGCAGGCCGAACAGGGTGCCCCGGTCATAGACCAGGTTGAACTCCACGTAACGCCCTCTCCGGTAGAGCTGAAAATCACGCTCTCTGTCCCCGTAGGGCGTGGCCATGCGCCTTTCCACGATGGGAAGATAGGCATCCAGGTAGTGGTCACCGACGCTTCTCATGAAGGCGAAGCTGCGCTCGAAACCCCACTCGTTCAGATCATCGAAGAACAGTCCACCGATGCCCCGGGGCTCGTTGCGGTGCTTGAGAAAGAAATACTCGTCACACCACTGCTTGTACCTCGGATAGACCTCCGCACCGAACGGTTCGCAGGCCTGCCGCGCCACGGTATGCCAGTGCACGCAGTCCTCGTCCCGCCCGTAGTAGGGCGTCAGGTCAAACCCGCCGCCAAACCACCAGATGGGTTCGGAACCCTCCTTCTCGGCGATGAAGAAACGCACGTTGGCATGGGAGGTGGGCACATGGGGATTGCGGGGATGAATCACCAGGGACACGCCGGTGGCCTGAAAACGGCGTCCGGCCAGTTCCGGACGATGGGCCGTGGCCGAGGGCGGCAGATTGTCGCCCATGACGTGGGAGAAATTGATGCCCGCCTGTTCGAACACGCGCCCTTCCGACAACACCCGGCTGCGCCCGCCGCCGCCTTCGGCCCGGGTCCAGCTGTCCTCGAGAAACGCCCCCTCCCCGTCCACGCCGGCGACACCCCGGCAGACGCGCTCCTGGAGTCCGGTGAGATAGTCGATGACAGGGTCGATGGCGGCGTGTTCGGTCATGGCGCGGGCGGTCTGTCCGGAATCGAAGCTGCACGGTACCGCCTGCGCGCCGGAATCTCCAGCCCGGGGGCACACCGGATCCGCGCCGGCCGGCGTGCGCGCTTGACCGTGATCATGGTTCCCGACCCCGACACTCGGATATTCTGGCGGCCGAGGAGGAAACCATCGATGCACACTTTCAGCGAGTATCTGGGCGGCGATCATCAGCGCTGCGACGAACTGTTTGCCCTGGCCGAGCAGGCGGCGGCCGCCCGTGACGCAAAGGCGGCCGACGCCCACACGCGCTTCGTGGACGCCATGGAGCACCACCTGCGCATGGAGGAGGATGTCCTGTTCCCGGCCTTCGAGGAGGCCGCCGGCAACAGCATGGGGCCGACGGCGGTGATGCGCCACGAGCACGGGCAGATGCGTGAACTGTTCAGGCAGATGGGCGAGGCACTGGCAGCCGGGCGTTTCGACGACTATCTGGGAACGTCGGAGACGCTGCTGATCCTGATGCAGCAGCACAACGCGAAGGAGGAGCAGATGCTCTATCCCATGACCGACCGCATGCTCGCCGGCCGGCTGGAGGAACTGCTGCTGCAGATGCGGGATCTGCAATGAGCGAGGTCCTGCTCGATGTCTCGGCACTGGAGGCGCCCGAACCCCTGCAGCGGGCCGTCGAGGCCGCACGGGGCCTGGGCGACGGGCAGTACCTGCACATGGTCCACCGCATGAAGCCCCTGCACCTCTATCCCTTGCTGGAGACGCAGGGCTTCGACAGCGACACCCGCCGCAGATCCGACAATTGCGAGGTCTTCATCTGGCGTCGCGACGACGACGCCGCCGCACGGGCCGCAAAGGCGGCCGCCGCATCCCTGCCCCCCTGGCACGAATGACGGCGTGAACGCGGGCGCGCTCAGTCTTTCACAGACCCCGCCCCTGTGGGCGCCACTGCGCTTCTTCCTCACCGCGCCGCTGTTTCTTATGGCGGCCGGGCTGACCCTGATGTTCGCCCCCGACGGGCTGTTCACAACCCGCTGGAGCCCGGCGATGCTGGCGCTCACCCACATGCTGACCCTGGGCTTCCTGGGGATGTGCATGGTGGGCGCGGTCCAGCAGCTGGTGCCCGTACTGGCCGGCGCGCGCCTGCCATGGCCCGAGGGCTTCAGCCGGGTGCTGTACGGACTGTGGACACCGGGCACGGTACTGCTGGTGGCTGGCATGGGCTGGGGATGGCGGATCGGGCTGCAGTCCGGCGGCGCGCTCCTGGCTTTGGCGATACTGCTGTTCGTCACCGTATGCGGCCATGCCCTGTGGCGCTCCGGGTCCCGCCACGAGACCATCCCCGCCATGGCGCTGGCCCTGCTGGCCCTGCTGGGCAGCGCGGCGCTGGTGATCTGGCTGCTGTGGCGATCCGGCTGGCAGGTGCCGCTCGCTCATCCCATGACCCGCCTTCACATCGGCTGGGCCTCGCTGGTCTGGATCACGGGACTGATCATGGGGGTCGCCTACCAGGTGGTGCCCATGTTCCAGCTCACCTCGCCCTATCCCGGGTGGCTGCGTCGAGCGCTGGTGCCGCTGCTGGTGCTCCTGCTGTCCCTATGGAGTCTGTGGCCGTCGGCCTGGCTTTCACTGCTGCTGGCCGCAACGCTGGCGGCTTTCGGCCTGTGGACACTCCGGCTGCAGCAGCACAGGCGCCGCCGGATACCGGATACCACCCTGGACTTTTGGCGCGTGGCCATGGGCTCGCTGCTGCTGGCCGTGCTGGCCTGGGTGGTATGGCTCTACCGGCCCGACGCGCGGGTGGAGGTCCTGATCGGAGTGCTGTTCCTGGCCGGCTTCGCCACGGCGGCCGTCAATGGCATGCTCTACAAGATCGTGCCGTTTCTCATCTGGCTGCACCTCACCAACCGGCGCGGCAGTCAGGCCGGCCTGCCCAACATGAGGCAGATCATCCCCGAATCCCATGCCCGCCGGCAGTGGTGGTTGTACCTCGCGTCACTGGTGCTGCTGTCACTGACCGTGATGCTGTCACTGCCGCCCTGGCCCGCCGGCCTGGCCTGGGCGGCCAGTGGAATGTATCTGTTCTGGAACCTGTGGGGGGGTGTGCGGAAGTATCGGGCGTATCGGGGTTAGTCAGTTGTCAGTTGTCAGTTGTCAGTTGTCAGTTGTCAGTTGTCAGTTGTCAGTTGTCAGTTGTCAGTTGTCAGTTGTCAGTTGTCAGGAGCGTGGCGGGCCGTGGCGGCATGTCAAGGG
>SKOF01000481.1 GCA_007120155.1 Thioalkalivibrio sp.
CACGGGCGGGTTCGGGGTATAGTGTGAAACGGGCGTCCGGCCGTCGGTCTCCCCGGCGTCCGGGAAGCTGGGGCCCGTGACAGGAACATCGCATGGGCAACCCCGCCGCAGATCCGCCAAGGCTGTCCGGAGGGTTGCGTGTGAATCGATCGGATCCCGGATTGCGTGTTCGTCTGTCCAATCGTGCCGTGTTGACCTTCGGGCTGGTGTTCTGCCTCGGAGGGCTGGCCTTCATGTGGATCTTCACCCAGGCCCAAACCTCGTTGCGGTGTGACCGCCAGTCGGGCGAATGCCTGCTGCAGAAATCCGGCCCGTTCTCCGCGCGGAGCCATCGAATCGCACTGGAGAGTGTGCGCGGCGCGGAGGTGGTGACCCGGCGGCAAAGCAGCGGTGACGGGGCACGGACGAATCACTGGGCCGTGCTGAACGCCGGCGGAGAAAGGCACGACCTTTCCAGTTACCGGTCCACCTCCCGGAGTGAACACGAGCGGCTGGTCCGGCAGGTGAACGACTTTCTGGACAACCCGGCCCGGCAGGTGCTGAGTCTGCACCATTCCGCGGCCGGGGGTGCAATGCTGTTCCTGCTGTTGTTCCCGGCCATCGGGTTGTACATGGTCTTCGGCGTGCGCACCGTGGCCGAGGTGGAGGCCAGGCCGTCGATCGACCGGTTGATCCTGCGCCGCCGGCGCTGGTGGCAGACGTCGGGCCGGGAAGTGAGTGTGCCCCTGTCGCAGATCAGCGGTGTGGACGTGGAGTCCTCGGCGTCGCGATCCGGCAAGAAGAGCAGAGACACCCATCGCGCCGTGATCTGCATGCGCTCGGGCGAGAAGGTGCCGATCTTCAACTTCTCCACCTCCGGCGACGGAGCCTTCCGGCGAGCGGAACAGCTCCGCGAGATGCTGGCGCGCACGGGCCTCACGGCGCTTTCGGGCCCTGCCCGGACCTCCTGAAAGGAATGGCCCGGGCGCGGACCCCTTCATCGAGCTGCCGTGCCCCGGTCGGGCCGCGGCCATCCGGCGAGTAGGAACACCGCCAGCCGGTGCCCAGGCCAGAACAGCAGCAGGGGATACAGCAGGACCATGACACCCGTGAAGATCCCGTCCGGGAGCCAGACCTGTTCGACACCCAGCGGTGCACTCAGCCAGTTGACGTTGCGTTGCGGATCGGTCAGCAGCCAGGTGGCCGGCAGGAGCACCGCACCGATGCCGGTCTGCACCCAGGGACCGCGCCCGTCATAGCCGGTGCGATGGACGATCCAGATGAGAAACGCCGGCAGAAAGAGATGGTAGAGGGATGCGGCACGGGCGACCAGCGGAAGTTCGGGATTGAACATGTATTCGGTGAAGCGGGCCCACGCGCCGCCGCTCACCAGACCCAGCATGAAATCCGCGGTCCACACCACGCCGACCAGGAGCACCGTGCCCACCTGGCTTGAGATCAGCAGGCGACTGCGCGTCCAGAGACCGGCCAGGATGACGAACTGCGCCAGATTGCATATCCAGAGGAAGTTCTGCGGGCCGTAGCTCCACAGGATCACGGGCACCCAGAACAGCATCCAGATGCTGAATCCCGCAGCAGCCCCTCGCGGCGGGGAATGCGGTGTGCGTTCAGGTTCGATCATGGGAGAAGCAGCCGGCCGGTGCGATCCGGTCCTGAATCGTTTGAGCCGGCGGGCCGCCGGCATGTCCGATGGGAGGATAAGGAAGACGGCAGCGCTGTGCCAATCATCGCTACGCCGCTTACCGGCCCGATTGTCCTGGCTCGGCCGCGTCATTCCCGCCCGAAGGTTACCCCTCGGAACAGACCGCCATTGTCCGGTTTCACGGCATCCCGTTCGTCTCGCCTGTTCTGTGGGATGGCCCGGCCGTCCCCCGGCGGTCGCGGAATGCCCGCCGCCTGCTACGCTTTGTACAGTGATCGTGCATCCCGGGGACGGCTGGCAGATGTCCGAACGGCGCCTGGACCATATCCGCAATATCGCCCTGACCGGCCCCGCCGGGGCAGGCAAGACGACGCTGGGCGAGGCACTGCTCGCCGCGGCGGGTGTCGTCAGCGACGCGGGCAGCGTGGAGAAGGGTTCCACGGTCAGCGACATGGATCCCCGGGAGAAACTGCTGCATCACTCCATCACGGCATCGGTACTGGGGTTCGAGCGGGACGGAACCTGGATCAATCTGATCGACACGCCCGGTTACGCGGATTTCCGGGGCGCCGCGCTGTCCATCCTCCCGGCCGTGGAGGTCGTGGCGGTGGTGATCAACGCCCGCGGCGGCATCGATGCTGCGTCCCGCGACATGATGCAGTGGGCACAATCGCGCGGCCTGTGCCGGATGATGATCGTCAACCAGATCGATGCCGCGGCGCCCGCACTGCCCGCGCTGCTGGAAGACATCCGTGCCACCTTCGGGCCGGAATGCCTGCCGGTCAACCTGCCTGCCGGGGGTGCGCAGCGGGTCGTGGACTGCTTCTTCGAGCCATCGGGCGAGTCGGATTTCTCCTCCGTGGCCGAGATCCACGAGATGCTGGTCGACCAGGTGGTGGAGATGGATGACGCGTTGATGGCCCTCTATTTGGAGCAGGGGGAGGCTCTGGCGCCGGCGCAGCTCCACGATGCCTTCGAAGCGGCGCTGCGCGACGGGCACCTGGTGCCGGTCTGTTTCACTTCCGCCGCAACGGGCGCTGGGGTGCAGGCGCTTCTGGACGTGTTCGTGCGGCTGATGCCGAATCCCCTCGAGGGCAACCCGCCGCCGTTCATCCGGCAGGATGGCGAGGGCGTGCGTGAGTACCACGCACGCCCCGATCCCGACGCCCACGTGCTGGCCCATGTGGTCAAGATCGAACACGATCCCTTTCTGGGCAAGGTGGCGGTGTTTCGCGTGCACCAGGGAACGGTCGGCAGGGACACGCGCCTGTTTGCGGGCGACGCCCGCAAGGCCTTCCGGGTGGGCAATCTGTTCCGCCTCCAGGGCGGCAGGTATCTGCCCGTGGACCGTTGCGGTCCGGGCGAGATCGGCGCCCTCACCAAGGTGGACGAGGTGACCTTCGATACCGTGCTGCACGACTCCCACGATGAGGATCATATTCACCTCCGGCCGCCGGAGATCCCGACACCGGTGTTCGGCCTGGCCGTCCGGGCGGTGCGGCACGCCGACGAGCAGAAGCTCTCGGAGGCGCTGGCGAAGATGGTGGAGGAGGACCCGGGCCTGCGCGTTGAGCATGACGCCACCACCCAGGAGACGGTGCTGCGCGGGCAGGGCGAACTCCATCTGCGTGTCGCCCTGGATCGGATGCGGGAGCGCTTCGGACTGGAGGTGGAGGCCAGCCCGCCGTTGGTCGCCTACCGGGAGACGATCACCGCGCCGGCCGAGGGCCATTTCCGTCACAAGAAACAGACCGGCGGTGCCGGGCAGTTCGGCGAGGTGTTCCTGCGTGTGGAGCCCCTGAGCCGGGGCGCGGGCTTCGAGTTCGTGGATGCGATCAAGGGCGCGGCCATCCCGGGGTCGCTGCTGCCCGCCGTGGAGAAAGGCATCCGCCAGGCCATGGCGGCGGGCGCGATTGCCGGTTATCCCCTGCAGGACGTGCGCGTGACCGTGTATGACGGCAAGACGCATCCGGTGGATTCCAAGGAGATCGCGTTCGTCATCGCCGGGCGCAAGGCCTTCCTGGATGCCGTGCGCAAGGCAGGCCCGCAGGTGCTGGAGCCCATGGTGACCCTGATGGTGGATGCGCCGGACACGGCCATGGGCGACATCACGGCGGACCTGTCGGCAAGCCGCGGCCGGGTTCAGGATACCCGGACGCTGGGCGACCGGGTCAGCGTGCAGGCGGTGGTGCCGCTGGCGGAGTTCGCGGATTACCCCGGGCGTATCAACGCCATGACCGGCGGGGCGGGCAGCTACACCCTGCAGTTCAGCCATTACGAACCCGCCCCCGAGCACATCCAGCGGCGCCTGGTGCAGGATTACCGGCCGAAGGAGGATTGAGGCACACCGGTGGCATGGGCGCGCGCACAAGCCCCCGATGGATCCGCCAGGTCCCTGGCGTGCCACGTATCAGTGGCCGCCCGACTTCCCGAGGGTGAGTTCGAAGCGAACATCCACGCGGTTGCGGATGAAATCCGGATCCTCGAACTCGCCGGTGCCCACGTTCCAGTCCAGTCTCATGATCTCGGCGTGCCCCGAGAGCCGCGCCGGATCCCCCGGCTGATACCGAAGGTGCACGGACTGGGGTGCGCCGATGTCCCGTACGGTCAGCTCTCCCTCGGCCAGGTATCCGTCACCGTCCGGAAGGATGTTGCGGCTGGTCCAGACCGCCTCGGGAAAACGCGCAACGTGAAAGAATTCCTCGCCGCGCATGGCCTCGTTGCCCTGGCGGTTGCCGGTGTCCGCGGCGCCGGGGTCGACGGTGACACGGATCCGGGCGGAGGTCAGGTCGTCGTTCTCAAGGCACAGTTCCACCGTGAAGGCCCTGAAGCGGCCGGTGAAGGGCGTGCCTTCGAGCACGCCGTCGAAGAGCAGTTCGCCGGAATCCGCATCGGCCCGGTAGCAGTGCGATCCGGCCGAAGCCGGCGCGGCGGCGGACAGCACCATGGCCGCGAGCAGCGGGACGACTGTCAGCGCGCGCGCCATGGGGGCAGCATGCGTTTGAGGACGTCGTCCCGGAGCAGGAAATGATGGCGCAGGGCCGCCAGCACGTGCAGGCCGGCGACCAGGGCGAGCAGGATACCGAGGGCCTGATGCGTGCGGCCGAGCAGGTCCTCCAGGGGTTCGCTGGTGCCCACCAGACCGGGGAACCGGACCGGGCCCCACCAGTAGTCGCCCAGGCCGGCCGCCGACGAATACAGCCAGCCCGACAGGGGCATGGCGAGGAGGAGGGCATACAGGAGCCAGTGCGTGGCGTGTGCCGCGGTCTTCTCCCAGGGCGGCAGTGTGCCGGGCAGGGGAGGCGGCCGGTTGAACAGGCGCCAGCCCAGGCGCAGCAGGGCCAGGGAGAGAATCATCATGCCCATGGTCTTGTGCTGGGTCACCAGTTCGAAGCGGGCACGCAGCCCTTCGGTGTTGCTGATGCGCCATGCCCAGGTGTACTGGAAGAGGATCAGCGCCACGATCACCCAGTGGAACAACTGGCTGATCAGGCCGTAGCTGCGCGCGGTATTGCGAAGCGGTATGGCCACCGGCGTGGCTCCCGGGAGTGTGTTCCATGTCCACTATAGACCGCGTGATCCCGGTCGTGTTGCCGATGGTTGCTGCGCTCGTTCTGCTGGTGGCCTGTCAGGCGGTGCCGCAGCCGCCCCCCGGCGCTGTGGAGAGCCGTCCCGCCGACCCCGCGGATCTCCATCTCCCCGAGGGGCGCAGCTACCGTGTCGCCCGGGAGGAGTCCGAGCTTCGTATCGTGCTGTTTCCCGCGGGCCCTCTGGCGCGCTTCGGTCATCCCCACGTGATCGGCGGGGCGGTGATCGACGGGACGGTGGTACTGGCCGAGGACCCGGGTGATTCCGGGTTGCGCCTGGAGGTCGATGTGCCGGCACTGCAGGTGGATCTGCCCGAGTGGCGCGTGGCGGAGGGCTTTGACGCGGAACTGGCGCAGTCGGACATCGACGATACGCGGCGCAACATGCTCTCGGAACAGGTACTCGATGCGCGCGCCCATCCGGTGGTGGTGATCGAGTCCATCGGGCTGCGCGGTCCCGTCTGGCAGCCGGACATGGATGTCCGCATCACCCTGCGCGGCGTTGCACGTGAACTCACGGTGCCGGTGGCGCTGGACGTGACGCCCGAACGCCTGAGCGCCACGGGCCGGTTGGTGATACGGCAGAGCGATTTCGGCATCGAGCCGTTCAGTGTCGCGGGGGGGCGGTTGCAGGTGGCCGATGAACTGCTGATCCGATTCCGTATCCGGGCGGAAGCGGATACACCCTGATTACCGACATCGTTCGCACGGAGGGCCGGGCTCCTACTCCTGTTTCTCCCTGTCGCGCAGGGCCTGCAGGTCTTCATAGTTCGCGCAGTAGGGGGCCACGGATTCCGGCTGCTCCTGCTCCAGCGCCTGGTCGCAGCGGGCCGATTCCGGACATCGGGCGCAGGTGCGCATGTGCCGTTCCGCGTCGACGATGGGTTGTTCGTGCAGGTAGCGGTTGGGATCCATGCCCAGCATCCGCATCAAGCGGTGCAGGCGCAATTGTTCGAGGCGGTTTGCCAGCCGGGCCCGGAAGCGCTCGCCTTCGCGCAGGTTGCGCATGATCGCCCAGGACAGCAGGACGGCAAACAGGCCCAGCGCGAAGGCAACCGCCAAAAGGGTCAGCCAACTGTACATTCCGGGAGCCTCCCGGCCCGCGGGCCGTCGTCTATCCGATTATTCACGATACCGCAGGCGGCCGGTCACACCATGACCGGGATCAAGATAACGCAGGCCTGCCCTGGTGCGCACGTTGTCCGACCGTCAGTGGCTCCTTGGATGCCGGAGAACGTGCCGAAGCTCAGGGCCGGCGTCGGAGCAGCAGGCCCGCCAGACCCAGAAACAGGGCGGAGCCGAAGCCCCAGACCCACGCGTAGCCGATCATGTCGCCCCATGGCGCGACGGCATAGGCCACGGCCAGCAGTGCCCATACGACCACCACCGGGACGATGAGCCAGAAATCCTCGTTCATGCGCATAACCTCCATTCAGTGATGGCCCGCTCCGCCGATGGCGGAGACCGGCAGCATCTGCATCATTTCAAAGCCGATCGCGGTGAAGACATACATGGCGCCGACAATCGCCGCCACCGAGACCGGGCCCGCCCAGGCCCTCATTCCCGGCGCGGGCGCCCTGTCTCCCCAGGCCACGGCGAAGTCCGCCGCTTCCCCCGTCGGGCGGCGGGCACGCAGCAGGGATGCGCCGATACCTGCGCCGAACGCGGCCAGGGCCACCGCCATGACGGTGCCGCCGATGGCCACCGCGGCCATCAGCCCCTGCCACAGGGCAGGTGCCTGGCCCTGATAGGCGATGTCAAAGACCCGGCGCGGCACACCCAGGTAACCGGCGGCGACGCCGGCCGCACCGAAGATCACGAGCCCCGCGAACGCCAGCCAGGGCATCCATCGCATCAGCCCGGGCCGCCACAGTGGCCGGCCGCCCAGGGCCGGCAGCATCACCGAGAAGGCGGCGAGCAGCGTCAGGCTCACCGTGCCCAGGGTGAAGAAGTGAAAGTAGCCGGGCACGAAGAACGTATCCGAAAGCAGCGGCGCCAGCTGTTCCTGAATGAGCACGAAGGCGAACACGATGCCCAGCGCCATGCTGAGCACGGCCACCGCCATGGACGACATGGCCGGATGCTGCCAGGGAAGGGCGCGCATCCATCCGAACAGCCCGCGTCCGCCCCGGCTCCGGGCGTAGACCTCGAGCGAGGCGATAATGATCAGGAAGGCGGTGAGCGTCGGTACGCTGACGAACAGGGACAGCAGCGATCCGGTGACCCGCACCACGCCGGGCAGATCCGGCTCAAGGAACATGTGATAGAGCGAGGTGGGGGGCACGAACACCAGATACATGGAGAACACGATCTTGGAGAAGCGGTCGCCGAATACGGATTTCACGCCGGTCAATGCCCGCACCAGCACGTACCACAGGATCACCGTCGCCATCAGCGGCAGGTAATGCATGTTGTGGAAGACGATGTGCCAGTTGGTGCCGTGGTTGGCGGGCAGCGGCCCCAGTCCAAGTGCCCAGAGCGTGCCGGGCAGGAAGGTGTAGAGCGCCGCGAATCCGGTCACCATGAGGAATCCGGCCCACGCGAAGAGTGCGAACCCCACCGCCGTGAGGCGCTCCTGACGGCCCTGCCAGCGGGGCTCGAGCAGCGTCACGATGGCTGAAACCGGCAGCACGATCAGCCCGAGCCCCAGCGACAGGTAGCCGAGATTGAAGACCAGCAGCGCGCCGGGTGCCTGCATCGCCAGGTCCGGTGCCCCGTCGTAGAGAAGTGGCGTGCCCATGTGGGCGCCCGCCATGCTGAAGCCGAAGCCCGCCAGCATCAGCGCAAAACCGGTCCAGGCCAGCCGCCGTCGGACCAGCCCGCGGCCTTCCTCGATTGCCGAAAATCCGAGCAGCAGGGCCGCCTGGGCGACGAACAGCCAGTAGAAGAAAATGCTCACCCCGTGCACGGTGAGGAACCGGTAGCCGGTGAGGGGGATGATGTCGAGAAGGCCGCCGCGCGCGAGCGCGGATACCAGCCCGCCCAGAATGCCCAGTGCCAGCGCCACGAAGGCGACCGCGCTCATCACGACCAGGAGGCGGCGATCCGGTTCCGGCAGGGTCTGGAAACGTTGCGTATAGGTCGTACCCATGGTCAAACCACCTCCACAGTTGCCTGCATGTAGTCGTGCGCGGCGCCGCAGTAGATCGTGCAATAGACCAGGTAGCGGCCCGGCTTGTGGAAGGTGATGTCCATCTCCGAGACACGTCCGGGGCGCAGGCGAATCATCCGCCCGCCCTTGCCGAACTGAATCGATGCCCCGTGGGAGACGTCCAGCGCCATCATCCTGAAGCGGTAGGCCTGGCCGGCGTCGAGACGCAGCCTGGCCGGCAGGTAGTACCACATGCCCGCGGCAAGATAGACATCCAGCGGCGCGTCATCGTGCGGGTGATCGGCGCCGTGATCCATCGTGCCGTGATCCATGGCCCCGTGGTCCATCGTGCCGTGGTCCATGGCCCCGTGGTCCATGGACCCGTGATCCATGGCCCCATGGTCCATCGCCCCATGGTCCATCGCCCCGTGATCCATCGTGCCGTGATCCATGGCCCCGTGGTCCATCGCGTCGTGGCCATGGCCTCCGGGCGACGAGGCGGCCAGGACGCGCGGGTGCACGGTGCCGTCCGGGAGGCGGTAGCGCTCGATAAAATCAGCGGTCATGCGGTTGAACTCTTCCGGCGTTGGGCCGTGGGAGGCGCCGCCGTGCGAACCATGGCTACCGTGACTGCCCGCATGTGCGTCATGGCCTGCCGATCCACGCCGTGCGAAGGGCAGGGGCGCGGCGCCATAAGCGGCCCAGAGGCCGTAGAGACTGACCGCGCCGAAACCCAGGGCGGCGATGAAACCCCGGCGGGTGGTGATGTGTGGTTTCGTGGCCATGAGATCTCCTTGCCGGGCGCGCGGATCCGCAAAGGGTTTGCGCGCTCGATGGTCGGGACAGCGGGGGTTGTCTTCTCGCCTGGCTGTTGCGCGCTTTCACGTGCGTCAGCGCAGACGCAATGCCGATGGTGCGGTACAAAAGGGTGAAAGAAACATGACTTGGGACAATAAACAGGGAACGGCTCATGATTTTTCATGTTTCGTGAGCGGTCCTGAGGAGGCCGGACCGTTCCCTGGCCCCGGGCGGTGGCGCCGGGTGCGCAGGGGGTTACACCCACTCCGATACGGATTCCCGACGGCGCCAATGGCCGGCCATTGGTCACCTGAACGCGGCCGTCAGGGCAGCCGGCCCTGCCTGGCAAGCCGACGCCTGACCGACCGGCGGTAGATCCGTTCCAGCATGCCCCTGAGTCCCGGGAGACCGAGGGTCCAGGCGAGCGGTTTCAGCACCGGTATGCGACGCAACAGCAGGATGTAGGCGTCCAGCCCCACATGAATCCGGCCCTGGGGATCCTCCACGTGGAGTGCCTGCAGCGCATCCTCGGGCCGCACGCCCCTGGCTCGCAGGATCTGCTCGTTGCCGGTGACGTCGACCCATTCAACCGATCCGGCGGCACGGCCGGCGAGTCGCTGGTAGCGATGCCTGTCCCGGATGCAGCGGGGACAGGCACCGTCATAGTAGACCTTGAGTTTCGGCTGTTCGGACATGGGATTCTCCGTGCGCGCCGGTCGTCACCACAGTATCAGCAGCCGGGCCGGCCTGTGCAGGATATCCGGGGGGCGGTCGCATCGTGCATGGTTCCGCACGCGCCGTGTTGCCCTTCAGCAACATGGGTTTTGCCTGTATTCACAGCCACTTGGGTCATCGCGGCGGCGACCTGTTGCCAATCGATGACATCACGTGATCGCAGGTTTCATGGGGTTCCATGGAAAGCCTGTAGTCACGCAGTGACACGCCGGTCCTTGCCGGCGATCACGCCGCGCGACGTCAAGGTACGTATTTCGATGAAAAACAATCGGTTGAGGTGGTCCGGTCCGTGCTGGCATCCGCCTTGCAAGCATGCTGACGTGCCTCGAAACGGATCACGGAGGCAATGCCCTGCTTCGCGTCGTCTCCGGCATGCGCCAGCGCACGGGGGCTCCAGGCGCGGTCACCCTATGCGGCCGGCGGGCGTTCGGGACGAACCCGAGCCGGTTGCAGACTCTGCATACGTGCAAGCAGTCGAGTTATCCGCAGAGTACACATGTTCCAGGAGGTCAATCATGCCTATCAAGAAGACGAGACTCCCGTTGATCGGGGCCACAGGCGCTCTGGCGCTCATCCTCGCCGGCGGACAGGGAGTCGCCGGGTTCGCCGACGACCCCGAGGCCCGGATGCATTCCTCTCCCATCATCCTGGCGCAGGTCACGTCCTCCGCTGAGGCCACCGCGGCTGCGTCGGCCACCGCCGGTGCCGATGCCACTGCGGCCGCCGACGCCAGTGCCTCTGCCACCGCCGGCGCCGACGCTGCTGCGGCCGCCGATGCCAGTGCCGCCGCCACTGCCGGTGCGGATGCGGCGGGTGCCGCCGAAGCGAGTGCTTCCGCAAGTGCATCGGCCGCTGCAGATGCGGCCGGTACAGCGGCCAATGCGTCCGCCGCCGCGGAAGCCGTCGCGTCGGGGGTATCGGACAGCATCGAGGCGTCAGACATGGCCGCCGGCGCAGAGAGCAGTGCCTCGGCTTCAGCCGAGGCTTCTTCTATCGGCGGCGCAGTCGATGCCGACGCCAACGCCGAACCGGAGGCCGGTGGCGACACGGCGGCCGATGGCGAAGCGGATCCGGATGCCGGTGGTGACACGGTGGTCGATGGTGATGCGGATCTGGAGGCCGGCGGTGATACGGTGGCCGATGGCGAAGCGGATATGGATGCCGGCAGTGACACGGCGGTTGATGCCGACACCGGCCTGGAGGCGGGTGGTACGACAGCGGCCGATGACGCCGTGACGGACGCCGGTTCCATCGAAGCCGAAGCCGATGGCGGCGCGGCGCAGGCGGCCTCTGCCAGTATCCGGTAATCCTCAGGGAGGGCGCGCGGGGCCGGTTCCCGCTCCGACATGCCGGAGTGTGCGAACCGGCCTCCGGTGCGTGACCTCATGCGCCGGGGGATGAAATCTCGTCGACGGAGACTTCCATCCTGGAAGGGATGACCGGAGGGCCGAACTGGTTGAACACGGGCACGTCCGCGGCGTCACGGCCGTAGGCGAGGCAGACACGTCCTCCATGCATGGATGCGCGGGTGGGGTCGAAGGTGAACCAGCGATCGCCCACGAAGGCCTCGAACCACGCATGCAGGTCCATGGGCTCCAGGCCATGCAGGTAACCCACCACCTGTCGAGCCGGAATGGTCAGGCTTCGACACAAGGCGATCCCCAGGTGCGCGAAGTCGCGGCACACCCCGTTGCCGCGTGCCAGCGCTTCGGCGGCGGACACGGGCGTCGGGTCGGAATCGACCAGATAGACCAGGTTCTCATGGATCCAGTCGGAAATGGCCGCCGCCTGGTCATAGCCGGATGCGCGGCCGTCAACGATCTCACCGGCCAGGCTGGCGAGCCTGTCCGATTCGCAGTAACGGCTGGGCGCCAGATACATCATGGCGTGGTCGGGCAGGTCTTCCACCGGGACGAAGGCCGCCCCGGGCGCCTGATCAACGCCGGCCGGCACCTGGACATCCGATCGGACTTCCACGCGGAACGTCCCCGGCGGCGCAAGCAGTCGCTGACACAGATTGCCGTACATGTCCGTGTACTCCGTGACCGGCATCGCGGGCCATACGGCGTATCGGTCCCGGGCCACCCACTGGCGCGCATCGCTGCGCGGCCTGAGCAGGAGCAGCATGGGGCTCGCCAGTTCGAACTCCATCTCCAGATCACAACCCACCCGCAGCCACATGCACCGACCTCCAACAGCAGTTCCCGTGATGGGAATTGCCCATGCGGACAGTCTAACGTATGACGTGGGTGTTCAGTGACGAGCGAGGGGTTCTAGCCCGGATGCCGGCACGCTGCGCTTTGCCCATGCCTCGGCACTGTTCAGCGATCAACACCTCGAAAAGGCTTGACCGGGAACGGAGTATCTACGGAACGTCCGTTGAAGCGGTTTCTCCGTGGCTTAGCGAGAACGTTCAGGTTCTCCCGAGCGGAACCCCTGTTCTCTCGCGAAGACACGGATAAATGCAGATCACCCGTAGGATGGGTCAAGCGAAGCGGACCCATGCTGTGCGGCCGGTGAGGGCCAGGAGTCGGAATGTGAGGGGGCGAGCGGTAACGGCCACCCGCCCGGTGACGCCTGACGCCCGGTCCGCATGGGATGGAGATCGGGGAGGAAATCCCGCTAGAATGACGAGCGATCGTCTTGCGCCCCGTTTTCCTGCCGGATGCCTGCCCGGTGAGTATGCTGCCGTGCAGCGGGGCGGCCGTGAGCCCGCCATTAAGAGGATCCGCCCCTGGCCAAGGATATCCAAAGCCCCTGCGTCGACATCTGCCAGCTCAAGTCCGATATCTGCGTCGGCTGCGGGCGCGTGACCGATGAGATCCGGCGCTGGCATGGCATGAAGCGCAAGGAGAAGATGCTGGTGGTTCAGCGGGCACGCGAGCGCCTGAAGAAGGTCAACCGCTCGCGTACCTGAGGCGTCACCCGCGGCGCGCAAGCACGAGCCGTGCGCACGGTTTGTGCAGGAGTTCTCCGGACGGCGATGCCCGCAGGAAGGCCCGCCGGACATCATCCATGAACGGTGCCCTGCGTGACAGCACCAATGGGCGCAGCGGGCCGGAAAGGGTCATCGCCTCCCAGAATGCCTCGGCATTTTCGTGACGCATGGCGTGCCCCCGCGTCTCGTCGCGCAGCACGTAACCCCCGGCCGCGCGAAGCGCGTCCTGCACAGTCCTCTCCCAGGCGCGGTCCCGCGGCGCCAGCCGCGCCTCCAGGATCCGGCGCACGGTGGCGAACGGTCCCTCCGGCTCCAGGTCGCCCGGCCAGAACACCACGCTCAGGACGCCGCCCGGCGCCAGGGCCTGCATCCAGGACGCGAGCGCCCGTTCGGGATCCGGGAGCAGTTGCAGAACGAAACAGGAGAGCACGCCCGTGCAGGGCCGCGGCCAGGCGTCAGTTCGGGTCCCGTCGTCGCGGCGCACGGTGACCTGAGCAAGCCCCCGTGTCCGGCGGGCCGCGTTGCGGCACATGCCTGCCGCGGGATCGAGGCCCAGGATGTCGTGTCCGGGCAGGGCCTCGGCGAGCAGGCGCAGCTCGAGCCCGGCGCCGCAACCGGGGGCCACCAGTGTGCCCGTGTCCGGCGAGGCCTCCCGCAAGGCCGCCACCGCATCCTCGATCCATGGCCGGAAGCGCGGCTCGAAATAGGATCTGTAGCCGTCGGCCGCCTCGTCCCAGGCGCGGATCAGGCGTTCCTGTCCGTCCGGGCCGGGATCACCCGGTACAGCGCGGTTTTCCGTGTCTTGTCCCATGAACTGCATCCTATACGGCACCGGATTCACCGCAAAGCTGCCATCCCGGGTTCGTCCGTGGCAGCGCGGCCGTGCCCGGCGGCGCCTTCCGGCGCCGGTGTCGTCGGTGCGGAGCGCCCCGGTTTCGCCGCCCCGCGGGGGCCGGTAGGATGGCATCTTCAATCAGGTCCAGATCCGGAATGGCGGAGATGCCGCGGCCTCGGCACGCTGCCGATCCTGTTCCGGGAAAGGAGGAGATATGAGTGATTCGTCCGAACCATGGCTCGATGCCGTGCTGCAGGCCAATGCGCGGTTCCGGGAGCGCATCCGCCCGGAAGGGCTTCCCGTGCAACGCGCCCCCGGCACGGTGGCGGTGATCACCTGCATGGATCCCCGCGTGAACCTGGAAGCCATAGGCATACCGCAGTTCGCCGCGGACGGCGGAGGCAACTCGGCCATCCGGGTGATCCGCACCATCGGGGGTATGGCGGATACGCGCTCTCTCGTGATCGGCATGTTCCTGGCGGGTGTGCGCGAGTTCGCCGTACTGATGCACACGGATTGCGGGTGTTGCCTGGCGTACTCCAGGGTGGGCACCATCATGGAGAATATGGAGAAGCGGCTGGATCCGGACCGGCTTCGCGCATTCAGGGACACCGTTGGAGAGCCGTTTCGCGAGAACCTGCGTACCTGGCTCAAGGCCTTCGAGGATCCGCGCGACGCGGTGCAGCAGGAGGTGGCCGACATCCGTGCCTTGCCGTTCATGCCCCGGGACGTGGCCGTTCACGGGCTGGTGTACGAACTCTCGTCGGGCAGGGTGGAGGTCGTGGTCAACGGTTACGAGCATGCCTCCGAGGCATGACGGTTGTGGCAGCGTGAACGGACCGATGATGCGCAGATGCCGCTGGTGGTGAGCGCCGGGATGACCCGGTTCGACGGTGGCCGGTGATGCTGTTCGAGTTCCCGGTCTCCGGGGTCGAGACCTCGCTATGGCTGCCGCCCCTCGTGGCCTTTGTGCTGTCCTTCTTTTCCTCCATGGTCGGGGTCTCCGGTGCCTTTCTGTTGATGCCGTTTCAGATGAGCGTGCTGGGTTACGCAGGACCGTCGGCTTCCGCGACCAACCTGGTTTTCAATCTTTTCGCCACGCCTGGGGGGGTGTGGCGCTACAGCAGGGACAGGCGCATGGCCTGGCCCTTGGCGGGCATCATCCTCCTCGGCACCCTGCCGGGGGTCGTGCTGGGCTTCTATCTTCGGGTGTTGGTCTTCCCGGACGAGGGACGTTTCAAGCTGTTTGTCGGGGTCGTTCTGCTGCTCCTGGCGTGGCGGCTGCTCTCGGAGTTCGCACCCGGGGCGAATCGAAAGAGGGGCCCGCAGTGGACCGGCTCGGGAACGGTACATCTCGCCCGCCACGACTGGCGGCGAATGGAGTTTCGCCAGGATGATCACGTGTGCGGTTTCTCCGTGCCGGCCATGCTGGCCCTAACGTTTGTGGTGGGCATCATCGGCGGCACCTATGGCATCGGCGGCGGCGCGATCATTGCGCCGTTCTGCATCGCCGTCTTCAGGCTTCCGGTGGCCGTGGTGGCCGGTGCCGCCCTGGCGGGGACGTTTGCCACTTCGGTGATCGGGATCGCCGTGTACTCGATGCTGCCCGTACCGGGCGGGGGTGGCGCCGCGCCCGACTGGCTGCTGGGGAGTCTCTTCGGACTGGGGGGGCTGGTGGGCATGTATGCGGGTGCGGCAACCCAGAAGCACATGCCGCAGGCATTGCTGAGGCTGGGACTGGGGCTGCTACTGGGCGCCCTGGGTGCGTGGTATCTGTGGCCGGGCGGCGTCTGAGCGGGGCTGCCCCGCGGACAAGGGCGCTGACACCTTGCCGGACAACGCGTGCTGCCCCGGTTTCACCACCAGCACCGGCCACTGGCTCTGTCCGATGACCTTCTCGGTCACGCTGCCCATGAGCAGCCGATCCATGCCGGTGCGGCCGTGGCTGCCCATGACGATGAGGTCGGCCTGGCGGTTTCGGGCGCAATCGATGATGACCCGATCAGGGATGCCCGACCGTACCACGATCTCGACAGGCAGCGGCGCCTCATGCATGCGCATGCGGATCCGTTCGGCGATGGCGCGCGCCTCCGGGAGCCCGGCATTGTCGCCGGCAACCGACACGATGGTGATCGGCATCGGGCAGCGCTGCACCAGCGTCAGCGCGGTGAGCGCGGCCGCGTCGCTGTGGCGGGAACCGTCCACGGGCAGGACCAGGCGCTTGCCGGCACAGTGCGTACCGCGTGGCACGACCAGCACATCGCTTCGGGTACGGCCGATGACCTTTCCGGTGGTGCTGCCGAGCAGCGAGCGCAGCACATCATCCTGGTCGCGCCGGCCCATGACGATCAGGTCCATGGCGCTCTGCTCGGCCTGCTCGATGATCTCCAGCCAGGGGTCTTCTCCGTGGCCCAGCAGGATCTCGCACTCAAGACCGGCGGCGTGTGCACGGGCACGCACCTTCATCAGGCGCTCGACCGCCTGGCGTTTTTCCTCCTTGTGCAGGGGATCCCCGAAGGGGCTGGCGTAGAACGGCGTCGGCAGTACGGTGAAGGCGAACAACCCGGCATCGCAGCGCCTGGCCATGTCGATGGCCTGGCCGACGGCGCTTTCGCTGTACTCGGAGCCGTCGGTGACCAGCAGGATGCGCTTGAGGCGGCCCGCCGGCGGGAACGCAACCGCTTCGGCGGGTGCCGGCGGTGTGAAGGTGCCGACCGGGGCGTCGATGGCGGCCAGCTTTGCATGATGGGCACGGATCCCCCTGATCAGTGCGGCGAACACGATGCCCGCGCCCACGGTGAGGGCGAGGATCAGCATGGCGAAACTGATATCGCCCAGCATGCGGGCCGTGGTGTCCCGCAGCGGATCGATTCTGCCCAGATCCGAGAGATAGACCGGGATCATGAGCGCGCGGCTGGCAAGTGCCAGGATCATGATCACGCCCATGACGATCTTGACCATGTAGGGCTTGACGTAGGTGGTGCCGATGGCGCCCAGCTGGATGCCGAACAGAGAGCCGGCCAGCAGGATCATCGCCAGGCGGATGTCCACCAGTCCGCTCCAGGCGAACTTGATCGACCCGCCCATGCCCATGATGAAGGCGATCACCAGTTCCGTGGCCGAGGCCATGAGCCCCGGGACACCGAGCACGTACATCATGGCCGGCACGCCGATGAATCCGCCCACCGCAATGGTGGCCGCCAGCATGCCGGTGGCGAACCCCAGAGGGAGGGTGAACAGCACCGAGATGCGGGCATCGATGGACTTGAAGTACATCATGGTGCCGGGGATGTGTACGGACTGCACCCACCGGGCCAGGCGGGTGATCTTCTCCCTGTCGGGATCCCCGGAGCGGTACATGCGCCAGGCGTCGCGCAGCACGTAGGTGCCGACGATGGCCAGTACCACCACAAATACCGTCGATACGTAGAGATTGGACCCCGCGGCGCCGAAGGTCTCGCGAATGCTCTGCTGGAGCCCGGCGCCGTAGAGCACACCGGCCTCGGCGGAGATGCCCATGACGATCCCGAGCTTGAGGTCCACCTGTCCGAAGCGGTGCCGCTTGATGGCACCCACCAGGGCCTTCGGGAACTTGTGACACATGTTCGCGGCCACTGCCATGACCGCCATGACGCCCATGGACATCATCGCGGGCGTGAGCACGAACGCCCCGCCGGAACCGATGAACCCGCTCACCAGGCCGCCCACGAAGCCGACCAGGAACAGGAATATGACGTTGACGAGGGTCAGTTCGATGAATCCGATCTCCATGGCCGCGCCCCTTACTTCTTCGTCGTCTTGGCGCGGATGCCGAACAACTCCCAGAAGTGACCGGTGAAGTGGCCGTGCACCAGGGAGAAGGCGAAGGCGACCCCGATGGGGACCAGGAAGTACCAGCCCCCCTGTCGGGAGGCCTTGAGGACCGGGTCGCGGAAGAGGTAAAGCAGCAGGTACAGGGCGGCACTGGCGGCCCCGTAGAGCAGGGTGCGGGTCAGGGCGCGGCGGCGTTCGACGGGCATGACGGGTCTCCAGGGAGACGCGGCAGGATGCGGCCCTCCCGGTTAAAATATTCCTGAGAAGAAAATTACATATCGGAAGATGGCGTTATTTTCTTCGCCAATAAACATTTGTTCAAATGAATAGAAATGCTCTAACATTCCTGTATGGAATATAAAAACCTCCCGGACATGAACGCCCTGGCCACCCTGCGCGCGGTGGTCGAACTCGGCGGCGTGGACCAGGCGGCCCGTGCGCTGTTCGTGGGTCAGCCGGCGGTTACCAAGCGCCTGCGCGGCCTGGAGGCCAGCTATGGCATGGCGCTGATGCAGCGCAAGGGGCGCAGGCTGGCGCTGACCCCGGCCGGCGAGCGCGTGTATGCCTATGCGCGGCTGGTGCTGGATCACCAGTCGGCCCTGCTGGAGGATCTCGCCTATCTGCGCGAAGGGGCCGACCGGCTGCGCCTGGAGGTGACCTTCGCCATTGGCGAGCACCTGCTGCCGGAGCTGCTGCTGAGCTTCGACGAGCGCCATCCCGAGTACCGCATCGAAAGCCGCATGGGCTACACGCGGCGCATCCAGACCCGCCTGGCCACGGGGCTGGCCGACCTGGCGCTGCTGGAACAGGCGCCGGATCACCCGGACATCCTTGTACAGAAGTGGCTGAACGACGAACTGGTGCTGGTGTGCGGTCCGAACCACCCCCTGTGGGGCAGGGACCAGCTGGGCCTCGACGAACTTACGCTCCAGCGTTTCGTGCTGCGCGAACCGCAGTCATCGATGCGGGCCACGTTGGACGCGGCGCTGGCCGAGCTGGGGATCACCGTCCCGGTGAGCATGGAGGTAGGCTCCACCGACACGATTGTCGAAATGCTCGGGCGCGGGCGCTACCTGAGTTTTCTGCCCCGTTTCGCCGTACAGGAGGATCTGGACAAGGGTGCGTTGCGCCAGCTGCGTGTGCAGGGCCTGCACATCTCGCGCACGCTGTGGATTGCCCGCACCCGCGCCAATCTGGACAACCCTGTCGCGGAGGCCTTCATCCGGCTGTTGCGCGCGCGCGCCGACGAAGGTCAGGGGACCCGCGCCGGCTGATTATCCGAACGCGGGACAGGCGCGGCCCGCGTTGCTCAGCCGCTGCGGGAGGGCGCCAGGCGAAGAATCGATTCCACCACCGCCGGGTCGTCGGGCAGAAAACGGGATCGGGCGATGCGCTCCACCATGACCCGCCAGCTGTCGGATGACCGGAACAGCTTCCGGAACATGGGCTCGGCCTCATTCATGTGGCCGGCATTCACCAGGGCCACGGCCCGCCAGAACACCAGTTCATCGTGGTCCGGTGCCAGGGATTCGGCAATGGAGAATTCCCGCACGGCGGACTCGAAATCGCCGTTGCGCAGGTAGTGGTCCCCGCTGCTGTTGTGATGAAAGGCCTTCTTCAACACCATCAGGCGGCGAAGTTCCGTGAGCGGCCGGTCGTGGTCCTCCACGCGCAGGTCGAAGGCGATGTCCTCGGCGGGGTCGCCGGTGAAGCGGCCGTTGACCACGATGACCGCCGCGGAACGCTTGCCGCGCAGGTCGCCGCCGGCCTCCTCGCCGGCCTCCAGGGCCGCGATCATCCGGTTGATCAGCTCGCCCTGCGCGCCTTCGAAGGCCTCGGCCATCACGTCCCAGGTGCCCTCGTTCATCAGCAGGTTGCCCTGACAGGCGTAGCCGTCGCCGAGGCGATGCCCGGCCGCCGGGATGCACAGGTTGCCGGTGTGGGCGGCCGATCCCCCGTCGGCATCGACCATGGCCACCTGGCGGTAATCGGCGTGATGATCCCGGGCAAGCAGCGCGCGCAGCGCCTGGCCGGCGGAGGCGCCCTTGCGCATGAGGCGCAGCCCCTCGTTTCCGTAGTAGAGCTTGGCGAACGACTGGATGGTCACCGACCCAGCCCCGGCCAGGGCGTGGGGCGTGAGGCTGCCCACGGCGAAATAGTGGGACTGCACGGCCACACCCAGGTGCCCCGTGTCCGGGTCGCGGGCGACGATGGAATAGGTGGCCACGCACGGGTCTTCGGGCGGCTTTGCCTCCCGCCGGCCGTGCGGGGCGCGGCCATCCGCGGTGGGATGCCGGATGGACCGGTCGCGAGTCGTGTGCTTGATTCCCTTGGGCATGGCGGTGCGGACGTTACTCGGGCTGCTGAAGATCCGGGTGGGTCTCGTCCACGCAGCGGAATGTCAGCGTGGCGCGGTAGAAGCCGGGGTCCAGTTCCCTGGACTCGATCTCGTCGACCAGTATCTCCAGGCCCATCTGCCGGCAATGATCCTCGGCCTGCGCGAGTGCCCGGTCTCCCGCTTCTCCATGATAGCCGCGCGCGGACGTGGTGAAGATGCCGTCGCCCAGTGTGTCCACGTCAGCGGACGGACCGCATCCCAGGGCCAGCAGGCCGAGGTATCCGAGGATCGGCAGGCGCCATGTCCAGGCGTTGTACTTCATTGCGTGTTCCCTAGGTAATCAGCGACAGTGGCCGGCACTGCGCGTGTAATCCGGTTGGCTGGTGGACAAGGGTGCCTGAAAATTCGGGACAATGCATGGTGAGGTATCCCGCCGCGCCGGTGGGGTATGTCGACGTGGCCGGAATGACCCCGGGAAGCATAGGTATTCGGTCCGGGGGCTCAGCTGTTAATGTAGGAATCTGATCATGCATCCCTGAGATTCGATTTCCGTGGAGGTGGAACATGAGCGGTCTGACGTCGGAAAGTTGTGAAGCGTGCCGCGTCGGTGCGCCGACGGTCACGGAAGAGGAAATGGTAACTTTGGGCAAGGAGGTGCCCGAGTGGCAGGTTCTGGAACGTGACGGGATCAGGCAGCTCGAGCGCGTGTTCAAGTTCGACAATTTCGCCGATGCGCTGGCGTTCACCAACAAGGTGGGCGAACTGGCCGAATCCGCGGGCCATCACCCGGCCATTCTCACGGAGTGGGGCCGGGTGACCGTGACCTGGTGGTCCCACAAGATCCGGGGCCTGCATCGCAACGACTACATCATGGCGGCGAAGACGGACGCTTTGAGCTGACACCCCGGTTATCCGTGCGGTGCATGGACCGTCTGCCCGGGTGAATCTGCCCGGGCCAAGCCCCTATCGCCCGGAGGACCGGGCTCCTACGGGTGCCTTGATCCTCCTGTAGGCGTCCAGGCCCTTGGGCGATCCTGCCGTCGCCGGAGAAGGCTTTCCATTCGAAATGTTGAAAACCAGTCATTGGCTGTCGCGCAACCAGACGGTCAGCCGGTCCGCCGGAAGGGCCGGGGCATAGAAGTAGCCCTGCGCGGCATGACAGCCCATTTCCCGGAGCAGGCGCGCCTGCTCCTCGGTCTCGACCCCCTCGGCCACCACCAGCAGATCCAGTCCCCGGCTCATCAGGATCAGGGATTCGA
The DNA here is from genome assembly GCA_007120155.1 of Thioalkalivibrio sp. Lineage (GTDB taxonomy): Bacteria > Pseudomonadota > Gammaproteobacteria > Ectothiorhodospirales > Ectothiorhodospiraceae > Thioalkalivibrio_A. Next base: position 21,037 of record SKOF01000481.1, read on the forward strand.
TGATGGCGCGCCGCCGCGCGTCCTGCCCGATGGTGGAGCTGAAGCTGCGATCGATCTTGAGGATGTGGAAAGGCAGCTCCGCCAGGTAGCCGAGCGACGAAAATCCGGTGCCGAAATCGTCGATGGAGAAGTGTACGCCCAGTTCCGTCAGGGCGCGCATGGTCTGCTGGGCCGCCGAATAGTTCTCGAGCAGGCTGCTTTCGGTCAACTCCACCACCAGTGCCCCGGGGTTCACGCCGGTTCCGGCAAGGCGCTCGCGCAGGCCGGACGCGAATCCGGCCTGGCGGAACTGCCGGGCGGAGACGTTGATGGAGACGGGCGGCACCTTGAGCCCCGCTCTTGTCCACTCCCGGATCTGGGCCAGCACGCGGTCCAGGATCAGCTCCCCCAGCGGGATGATCAGGCCGGTCTCCTCCGCCAGCTGAATGAACTGCGCCGGGGCAGTGAGTTCCCCGCTCGGTCCAGGCCGGCGTGCCAGCGCCTCGAGGCCGATCAGCGAACCGTCGACAAGCGACACCTGGGGCTGGTACCAGGGAACAAACTCCCCGGCCCTGATGGCATTGTCCAGGGTCTGTTCCTGCCGTATACGGCGGCCCATCTCTCGGCCCTGTTCCTCCGCGTAGAACTCGTAGTTGCGGTCGGGATGGCGCTTGGCCCGGTCCAGGGCAATGCCGGAGGCGCGCAGCAACCCGTCGCCGGTCTTTCCGTCGGCGGGAAAAAGCGCCAGCCCGATGCGGGTGTCCATACGTACCGAGACATCGCTCCTGATGGTGAATGGTCGGGCGAATGCCTCCTGGATGCGACGCAGGGTGCCGGAAAGTTCGGCGTCGTCCACGTC
>SKOF01000343.1 GCA_007120155.1 Thioalkalivibrio sp.
TATTTATAAAAAGAAGAATAATTATTAACCATTAAAATTTTAAAAAAATGGAAACAAAAACAGATCAAATTACAATCGAATTGGCAGTGACCAATGAGTTCACTCGTGAAGAACAATTACAATTAATTAATGAAGGAATGTTATTTGTGGCCAAAAATATGGCTGCTGATGGTATTATACCTGAAATAGACTCCCTTCAATGGACCCACCTACACTATGAACATGTCCCCGAAGACATGGTAGAAGCTGAACACCACTACCATACACTTGAAGTAACCGGCCCGGAACACATATTTGATCGCTTCCGTGGTGTCTCATTGTTGTCCATGAGTTTGGATGACTTCGAATTTTTTATCTCATAAAAATAATTATAATCAACTAAATTTTATACGTTATGTCAAAAAAAGAAAAGAAAACCAATTATTTGGGACTTGTTCTAACCCACAAGAACCAAGAAAAATTTAATTACATTTCAGAGGTGTTTGGTGTTTCAAAGACCAAAATTGCTGAATTATTATTTCATACATCTAAAACGTTACACCAATTGTATGATGATGCCAAAGAATATCGAAAAACCTATGATGAAGATGAAGGTTTGGATGTTGGTTGGCTTGCAGAAAGAAGAATAATTTTATAAACCCTAAAACAAACAAAAATATGGAAGAAAAAAATTTAATGAACATAGAAAGTAAGGTCGAATTTAATAACGATTATTTGGGAACGGGTTTAAATTATCCCAAAAGTGTTTTTCCTGAACCCCTAAAAGCACAAATTAACGCATTCGCCCAATATGATAAAATCACCGAAACGATGGTTAGTCATTTGGCACTTGCTGGAATAGGTGCCGCCATATCCAATAAATTTTATGTGGATGTAAACTATGATGGATGGAAGGAAAAATCAAATCTTTTTTCAATTGCCCTTGCAAATCCCGGATCAAACAAGAGTGGTGTTATTTCTATAATTCTCAAACCATTTCTTGAAAAACAGATTGCTGTTGATAAAGCATATGAAGAGAGAGTATTAACCATCGAGAAATATAATAAATTAATAAAAGACATGAATAAACTTCATGAAAAAATCGATGATTATAGGGATTCAGAAAAGTTAACCAGTTTTATTGCTTGGATGAAAAAAGAACGTCTATATCATTTATATAATGAAGAAAAGGATGAAATAATTCGATTTGATGAAGCACCCAAACCCAAACATTATGAAATTTATCTCTCATCGGGAACGACCGAAAAAAGAGATCAAATATTGGCCACAAATAATGGTAGACCACTTGTTATTATTCGTGACGAATTTAAAGGTCTATTTAAATCTTTCAATCAATATAAATCAGGAAAGGGTGATGATTTAGAATCATTTTTAACTCTTTTTGATTATACCCCCCAATACAAATCAAATGTTTCAGGAAGATTTAAACATAGTGATAGAGCAGTAAGTGCAATTGGCACTTCACAATTTAAGGTGTTTTCGGATATGTTTGAGGGGGGTAAAAACCAAGATAATGGATTAATTCATAGATTTTTGGTGGTTGATTCAACCGGTTCTGAATTACGTAATCCTTTCAAATTAAGAGATGGCGGGAATAAAACTAACGAATTAGAGGAATATCGTAAATTGGTTGAAATAATGATCGGTGATTTCGATAATTATGAACACACATTGATGCGTCTTGAAATGGATGATGAAGCATATGCATATGGACATAATTGGCGTGAAAAAATTAATGATTTATATCTTAAATCTGAATTATTGCAAAATAATGTTTCTTTTGAGGATTTTTCTTCATTTGCGGGTAAATTTGATCGATATTTAGTGCGTTTTGCCATCATAATGAGGGTATTCAGATTTTATTATTCTAACGATCCATTTGAACGCAATAATTGGGAAAACCCAGATAAACCAATTATTTTGGATGATATGATAAAATCGGAAAAACTTACAATGTATTATCTGAATAATGCAATAAATTTTCTCAACAACATTCATCCATTTGGTTCATCAAAGATTAAAAATAAGAATGAATCTATGGTTTTGGAAAGAATGGTTACCAATACACCCAAAAAAGAGTTGCTTGCAACAATTAATAAGGTGTATGGTTATCGTTCTTCTAATGGAACGAATACAACCGCACGAAGAAAACTTAATGAATTTCTTGATAGAAAAATAATTAATAAAAAAATTACCCCCCAAGGGGAAAGCGTTTATAATAGCGCAATTTAAAAGATGGGGTATGATTTATGTGTGCAGTATTTAAATATCAATACGACAGTAGTGTAAAGTTTGATTGTCCCTCCTGCAAGGCCAAGAAACGCTTTGTAAAGTATAGGGATATGACGGAATCCGACCCAACCAAGTGTTGGGTTGAGTTCCCCTACGGGTATTGTGACAGAATTGAAAGTTGTGGACATAATTTTAAAATTGATGCTACAACAGACATCCAAAATAAGGTTATTTCTGACCCCACATTAATTAAATATTTTAATCTTAAACCACCCGAAACCGTCATTGCGGAACAATCAATAGATGTTGATTTTTATCGGGATATTAAATTTAATGAACATTTAATTGAGAATTTGGAAGAAAAATATCAAAAACCAGTCATTAATGGTGCATATAATGATATTTTACGGGTTTCGGATGATACTTTTACTTATAAAAACACGTTTTTGCGTGGTTTGGCTAAACTTTTTGGTAAAAAAGCAGTAAAATGGGTGTACGATGAATATAAAATAATGACTTTTTTGGATGGTGGTATTGTTTATCCTTATTTTGATTATAATGATAAATTAATTAATGGAAAAATCATGTTTTATGATGAAAACACCCTAAAAAGAATCAAAACTGGTGATAAATCAAGGATAAATTGGCTTCATAATTGTTCATATAAAGGTGAGATCCAAAATAAAATAATAAGATTGGATGAGTATCCCTATTCTTTAACTTTTTTCGGTTATGACTCAAGAGTTGATAATTATAGGGATATTGGGCTGGTAGAAGCCGAAAAAACAGCGATTATTTTATCAATTATTTTTCCGAAAATTAAATGGTTGGCAACCGGATCCATGCAGAACATTCAAAGGTATAAATTTTATGGTTTAAATCTTAAAAACATAATTTTAATGCCGGATTTGGGGTTTCACGTACAAAAAGATATCTCAATTAAGGATTATTGGTACTATAAGATAAAACATTATACTGATTATCACATTGACGATTCAACCTGTCACAATATAGATTACATTCCCTCTTGGTTTTCAGAAAAAGAAATCGAGAATGCTAATAATTCGGGTAGTGATCCTGCTGATTTCATATTGGATTTCAGAAGGAATGATCCTGAAAAATTTAAAAATTACATTAAAGAATTACGTGAAAAAATTAAAAAAGCGATAAGTTATGAGTAAAAAGGATAATGAAAAGGCAAAACAGATGTTAAAGGAGTTTGAGGAATTAATCACAACAACATCTTTGGACGAAAAAACCGAAAAAACGAAAAGATTGTTCAGGGAAACCAGTGATATAATTAATTTGGCCATCATACGCATTTTGCGTGAGGTTAAAGATGACATTAATTGTTATGACTCCTATGATGTCGATCAGATAATTGAGGGCCTACACGCCCTTAAACGAGCCCGTGACCAATTTAAACCTTTTGGTAGATAAATAAAAAAACCCCTCAGATTAGAGGGGTTTTTCATTAACCATTAAAAATTTAAAATAATGAATAAAAAGAACGAACATCTGAACGATGCATAACAAATATACGACAAGAATTTTTAATTTCCAAATTTAATAAATAACGTAAACGAAGTCGGTAATTCTAAGATGTGCTGCAGGATGAATGGCTGCTGGTTTTTCCCAAACCCCACCTCCGGAAAATTCACTACCACCACTATCGGGTGGTGATGTGTTTCCTGAAATATAAACACCTCTTTGACCCGTCCAGTCTTCTGTAATGGCACCAATGTGTCCAAATATGGTTTCACCCCTTTGATATATGGCAAGAGATCCTTTTGGCATTGTAACAACACCAGCCAGTACTCTACCGGCAGATACTCTTAATCTGTCGGGTGTTTTATAAACGAAATTTCGTGCTAAACCAGTTTTAATTAACGGTTCTTTTGCTCCTGCTTGATATAACCAAGTTGCTTGTGCTGCTGCACACCAAGGATTTCCCGGTGGTAAATTCACAAATGCCAACCAAGAATTGATACTATCTCTCGATGGTACACCAATATGAGACCTGGCAATCTCTATATGTGGTATTGTTACAACTTCTGGTATGGTGTCTACTGGTGGTGGTAATGGTAAAACAATCTCTGGTTGATTAGAGCATTGCATTGACAAAAATAAAAGCAAAAGCGAAAATATATATTGCATATGCTATCGGACTTTTAGATAATACTTCATCTGTATCAATGTTTGGAAATAATACCTCTTCAACCAATTTTAGTGCCCCACAAACCGCAAAACCCACCGAAAGTGTGTATATCAATCCACTATATTGGGGCAAAAAATTCACCATTAATATTTGAATGGCATATAAAAATGCCACAAATAACCAGTAATAACCAAATAATTTAAGTTTAACCTTAAAAACATCAATCATTTTTCTTTGTTTTTGGCAAAAATTCAATAATTCTTGTGATTAATTCCTTGATCCAAGGTATGGATGCCCAAGTATAATTACCAACCGTGGCTGCTAATGCCCCCAACAATGCTGGTATCCACCACAATGCATATTCTGCCAAGAAACCAACCTCAAAAAACCATAAGATGTAAACAACACCAATTGGTATAAGCCATGAAGTAATTGATCTCCATGTTTTTGTTTTTGGCATATAAATCTTTTCAAAGAAAAATTCAATAATAAGTGGAACCCCAATTGTCGAAAAACTCCAAAATGTTCCAATTATTACGATTATTTCATGGATAATTGCTTCTTCGTTAAAAAAGAAACGATCCTGTATAAATTTTATAATTTCTTCCATAATAATTTTTTGTTTATATTCCCATTATTAAGTCCCCAAAACGTAATATTATAGCAATCAGGGAAAATAGAATCGTAAAAAATATCCCTGTTATTGTTATCGCTTTGAGCAATATATTTCTTAACTCCCTCTGACCTATTAAGCTATCATTGACAGTATTAAGGGTTCGAACAATTTCATAGATTGTTGGTGCTTGAGGACAACTTTCATATCTCCCAGCATCTTGAATTCGGATATTTTTGACATCATCTTCAAGTTTATCCACCCTTGAATTGGTTTTGGTTGTTTGAATAACAATATTGTCCAATTTGGCGTTAACTCCGCTTAGTTTGTCATCTAATATCTCAATTATTTCTTTTCTGTCAATGCACATATCTCTGTCTTTCATATTTTATATTTGTAACCTTATTTGTAACCTTATTTTTATTAAATTTTTAAAATGGTTAAATAGTCAACTCATCTTCTGCATCGTGGAAGAATGTATTCTATTTGAATTTTTTATAAACATTTTAGTGTCCGTATTTTTATTCATTATATTAAATCTTATATCTTATCATAACACAACCACTCCCACCGTGTCTACCAGTAGTACCACCAGAAGGTGCACCACCACCACCGCCAGTTCCAGGTACACCAGAATCACCCTCAAATGGATCAATACCTAAACCAGCATCACCCACTCTACCACCAGCACCACCACCAACTTCACCACCTGGGGTTGGATCTAATTCCGCATTTGTTGTTCTTGCACTACCAGCACCAGAAAATAACTCATTTGTTGAATTTGGATCATTTGTTACCCATTCTTCAGCAACCTCATCATATTTTTGATTAAATGCTCTAGTTGAAAAACCTTGTGAACCATTTGTTCCTGGTCCTTCAATTCCATCACTTCCACCTTGATAACCCTGACCATTTGCATCGGTACCATCGGTTACACCATTACCACCCCATATACCATCAGATGAATATGATGTTGCACCAGCAACTGTATAGGGTGCATCATTCCAAGGGAATTTACTTGTAAAATCAACCGCAAGTCTATTATCTGTGTTAACTGGAATTGTACTATCATTTCCGACCCTTGATGGTTCACCACCATGATCCCTACTCATACCACCTCTACCAACTAAAATATCAATATTTCTTTCGTTTGGATCAAATCCTGGTATCTCTGTTACATCAACATCAAACCAAGATAATGCAAACCCCCCACCACCACCATACGATCTACCATTTCTACCACCACTAACTAAAAACATATCAATATGTGTTACTCCTTCTGGTATGTATGCCGTTGTTTCGATTCGTTCATTAACATTATTTTTGAATATCAATACATTATATATTGTTTCTTTTTGTCCACCCATTGGTAAATATACTTTTCCTTTTACCATATTATTATATTGTTTTATATGTTATTGTTAATGTTACTTCAAAATCATCTGTTGGTTTATTAATTGAATAAATTGTAACAGTTTCTGATGTACTTATTGTTTCCGGTAATAAAATCGCCTCATTAATTATTTCATATGATTGGTTTGATGGTATTATATCAACAATTGTATTCTCATTAATTTCATTTGAATTATATTCATATTCCCAAAAATCAAATCCCTCTGACCATCCTGTTTCATATATTGTTATATTTTGTATTTGTGTAACACTGATTTCACCAGTTGGTCCAATGTCACCAGTACCACCAGTTAGACCCATATCACCTTGTGGTCCATCATCACCAGTAACACCAGTCAAACCCATATCACCCTGTATTCCTTGGTCACCAGTTGGACCCATATCACCTTGTGGTCCATCGTCACCTGTAACACCTGTCAGACCCATATCACCTTGCGGTCCATCGTCACCAGTAACACCAGTCAGACCCATATCACCTTGTGGTCCATCATCACCAGTAACACCAGTTAGACCTTGATCACCAGTACCACCAGTTAGACCTTGATCACCTGTTGATCCAATGTCACCTGTACCACCAGTTAGACCTTGATCACCAGTACCACCAGTTAGACCCTGATCACCCGTTGGTCCAATATCACCAGTACCACCAGTTAGACCCTGATCACCCGTTGGTCCAATATCACCAGTACCACCTGTTAGTCCAATATCACCAGTACCACCAGTTAGACCCTGATCACCCGTTGGTCCAATATCA
>SKOF01000181.1 GCA_007120155.1 Thioalkalivibrio sp.
AGACGGGATTCGTGTGTCCCGCTTAGTGCTTACTGTGTGCCAGCTTACGGACGGCAGGCGGAGGGCAGGTACTTGTTGTCCAGACTGCCGCATTCCCAATTGGTGATCTGGGTGCCGGTGGTCTGCGGTTCAATGGTCATCGTACCGCCGGAATGGACACCGTCGTCAAACGTCACGGTGATAAGGCCAGTAGTATCAGCGACGGTGACGCCGGAGAAGTAGCGACCACTGAGGTTGGTCACATTGTCCGCAACTGCAGCGTCACTATCGACTCCACCGAGGTCACCGTTCTCGTAGAGATAGACCGCGATGTCGGCGCGCAAACCAGCGGTCGCCGTCAGTGCTTCGGTCGCCTGCGCCCGGGCGGTGTAATCCTGGTAAGCCGGCAGCGCGATAGCCGCCAGGATGCCGATGATGGCCACCACGATCATCAGTTCGATGAGGGTGAAGCCCTGTTGTGCCGTTCTCTTCATGTTCTGCATGGTGTAGCTCCTTAGCGATGAAGCGGTTGTCCGCGGTGGAATCGTGTGTGCTCTCGGGCTTCACAAATGCAGGCAACGTGCCAGGTCGTGATTCCGGGATGACCGGATGATTCGAGGGGATCAACGGTGGATCCGCCGTTGAATGCGCCGAACGGGGTGACCAATTTTGTCAGTCCGGGTGACAAGGGGCGGCAGATTTCGAAAGATTCGGAACCGCGGGTCGAATGGTGCTTGCGTTGTGCCATGCGCGCGGAATCTTTGTCGGAAAGGCGTTTTAGCCACAGAGGACACAGAGGGCACAGAGGGCACAGAGATAAGGATGCGTGGGAATCAGGGTCGCAACCCGTATTCCTGCAGGGCGCCCTGCTGCTCCCCGGGGAGGTGCCGGATGCCCTGGCGTAGCTGAAGCTGGAAACGTGGCGGCATCCGCCCAGCTGCCTCGATGGCGAGGATGAGATCGCCGGGCCGGCCTTCGAGAAGGGCTGAAAGCAATTCGCCGGCCTGTTGCCTGTCCTTGCGTTGCTTGATGTGTTCCGCAGGCGTGCGGCGTTGCGCGACGACCAGTTTGTGGAGTGCCAGGCGGGCGGGCGCGGGGACGTTCACGAGTATGCCGTGCAGGGCCACGACTGCCGCCGGTTGCGTGTCTTCGAGGAGGTATTCGAGGTAACGCATGGGATACGCGTGGGTGCGCAGGTTTGGCAGGTAGACGGGGGTCTTTCGGGGCGGTCCCGTGAGCGGAGTGAGTATGTCCACGTGAAATTCCCGCCCCCGGATCTTGAACTGGGTGGACGGGGATTTGCGATCGAGGGCGGGAACCTCGAAGAAACCAAGGTTCGATGCCTCGAGGATTTCCCGCAAGGGGCGCGTGTCCGCGGGAAGGGCGAGGGGCAGATGCCCGGGACTGGCCAGGTCCATGTCCTGGGTACGGACGGCGGATGATGCCCACCTGACGCCGAGCATGTTGCCGCAGACCACAAAGGCGTGAGAGCCGATCAGCGTGGCGCCGGCCTGAAAGATGCCGGCCCGCTCCAGAACCTCCAGGACTCGTGCCTCCTGGAGTGAGGGTGTAGCGGCGCCTCCCTTGGCGAGCATGGCCACCAGCCGGCGGCGCGAATCCAGTTCCGGGACGGCCTCCCGGGCCAGGGCCTTCTGCTGTTCGATCAACCGGCGCAACTCGGGGCTGTCCGGTCCCAGAGAAGCCTGTCGTTTGACGCTTCCCGCCACCAGTTCCATATACCAGTAGCGCTTGCCGCCGATGCGCTTGGAGATATAACTGATGCCCTTGTCCACCGGGAGGCAATGCAGCGCTTGTTGCAGCAGTTCGCTGTAGAGCAGGTTGGTGCTGTCCGGCAGGTGTTCCATGATGAATGCCCGGAGGGTATCCGTATTTATACGGAGTTTATTTCATTACTCCGTATAAATACAGGTGCATCGGTGTAGGCGCTTCTTGGGGCCGGCGAGATTGAACCCCCGGAAAGGGGGCCTGGCCAGAGAGGGACCGAGGGTACAGAGAACTGCTCGCCGGATGTGGCAGGCGTTTTGGCCACAGAGGGCACAGAGGACACAGAGATAAGGAAAGTCTGATAATGGCGGGATGATCCTTGTCCGATGCCGATCGGCTGAGACTCATTGGTAATCAAGCTTCTTTGTGCCCTCTGTGCCCCTCTGTGCCCTCTGTGGCTCATCTCTTGTCTTGCGCCTTTCGCCTTTCGTTTTTCGCCTCCCGCCTGTCGCCTTTCGCCTCTCCCCCTACTCGATGCCGAGTTTCTTCAACCGGTAGCGCATCTGCCGGAAGCTGATGCCCAGCAGGCGGGCGGCGGCGGTGCGGTTGCCGCCGGTCTGCGCCAGGGCCTTGAGGATGGCGCGGCGCTCGCGGTCCTCCAGCAGGTCCTCCAGGCCTTGCCCGGGCGCATCGGCGCGGGGGTGCTGCAGGTCATCACGCGCCTCGGGCATCTGCAGGTCGGCGGCGCGGATGGTGTCTCCCTCGCACAGGGTGGCTGCGCGCTCGAGGATGTTCTCCAGTTCGCGGATGTTGCCGGGGTAGGTGTGGGCACGAAGCAGTTCCAGGGCGTCGGGCGCCAGCCGGAAGCCCGTGGTTTCCCAGTCCCGGGCGATGCGGGCGAGGATATGCCCGGCCAGCAGGGGCAGGTCCTCCAGGCGCTCGCGCAGGGACGGGACCCGGAGTTCGATCACATTGAGCCGGTAGTACAGATCCTGCCGGAACTGCCCTTCGGCCACCAGGGTGGACAGGTCCCGGTGGGTGGCGGAGAGGATGCGCACGTCCACCGGGATCTCCCGGTTGCCGCCCACCGGCCGCACGGCCCGTTCCTGGATGGAGCGCAGCAGCTTGACCTGCATGTGCAGGGGCAGTTCCCCCACCTCGTCCAGGAACAGGGTGCCCCCCTGGGCCGCCTGGAAAAGCCCTTCCTTGTCACCGGCGGCGCCGGTGAAGGCGCCCTTGAGGTGACCGAAGAACTCGCTCTCCATGAGTTCGGTGGGCACGGCGCCGCAGTTGACCGGCACGAACGGGCGTTCCGCCCGGGGGCCGAGCCGGTGAATCTCCCGGGCGACCCGCTCCTTGCCGCTGCCGGATTCCCCCAGGATGCACACGGGGGCCTGACTGCGGGCCAGTTTGCGAATGGTCTCCTTGAGCTGCCGCATCGGAGGCGCCTCGCCCAGCAGTCTGCTGTCCGCGGTGTCGCCGTTCGTTGGCGGGCGTGTGCGCGCGAGCGACAGGGCGCTGTTGATCAGGTCGCGCAGCATCTTCAGGTCCACCGGCTTCGAGACGAAATCGAAGGCCCCGGCCTTGAGGGCGGCGATGGCGGTGTCCATGCTGCCGTAGGCGGTGATCATCGCCACGGGGAGCTGGGGGCGGCGCTGCTGGATGTACTCGACCAGTTCGATGCCGCTGCCGTCGGGCAGGCGCATGTCGGTGAGGCACAGGTCGAAGTGCCGGCTGTCCAGGAGCGTACGGGCCTCGGCCACGGTGCCGGCCGCGCACGTGGACAGGTCCATGCGCCCGAGCGTGATCTCCAGCAGTTCGCGGATGTCCGGTTCGTCGTCGACGATGAGTACGTGTTGGATGCTCATGGTTCGGGCACCGGGAACAGGATCCGGAAGCAGCTTCCGCCGCTCGGCAGGGGCAGATACTCCAGGCTGCCGCCGTTGTTTTCGCACAACTCCCTGGAGATATACAAGCCGAGTCCGGTACCGCTGCTGCTGGAGGTGACAAAAGGCTCGAACAGCTGCCCGGCAATGCCCGGATTCACGCCGGGGCCGCTGTCCAGCACATCGAGGCTGGTGTGGCCGCCCGCGGGATGCGCGCCGCCGCGCAACTCGATGCGGGCGCGTGCGTCGGGTGCCTTGCCGTAGATCAGCGCGTTGTCGCACAGATTCCACAGGATCTGGTGCAGGTGATCGGGATCGAAGTATACGCGGGTGTCCGCCGGAGTGATGCGGATGGCGACCTGGTCCATCTCCAGGTTGCGGTGGCCCTGGAACTCCCGGGCGAAGGCGGTGATCCAGGGGAGCAGCCGGATCTCCTCTCGGCGGGGCTCCTGCTTGCGGGACAGGTTCAGCACGCTCTGGATCACGGCGTTCATGCGCTGGCTCTGGGTCTGGATGATCCCGCTCAGGCGCCGGTCCGGCGGTGCCAGGGACTCGGACTCCGCCAGCAGTTGCGCGGCATGACTGATGGCACCGAGGGGGTTGCGGATCTCGTGGGTGATGCTGGCGGTGAGCCGGCCCACGGAGGCCATCTTGGCGGATTGCATCTGGCGCCGGAGTTCCGCCGTGTCTTCGACGAACAGCAGCGTGCCCACTGCCCGGTCCACCCCCAGGCGCGTGAACCGGACCCGCAGTTCCGGCCCCTGGCTGTTGCCCGGCAGGGTCACCGGCTTCCCGTTGCCCGGTTCCCTGAGCCATTCCTGGAGAGCGGCGAACAGCCGGGGGGAGAGATTGGCGAGGCTGCTGGGGTTTTCCGGATCCGGGTTGCCCACCAGGTTCCAGGCGGCCTCGTTGATCAGATGGATGTGGCCCTCGTCGTTGACCACGATGACCCCCGCCTGCATGCGGTCGATGATATGGGCGTTGAGCTCGGCCATGTTCGCCAGGTCGATACTGTGACGTATCGCCAGGGCCTCGCTCTCACGGGCCCGCCAGGAAAGTCCCATGGCCAGCAAAGCGGTGGCGAACAGTCCGGCGCCCAGCAGGCCCGTCTGGGTAAAGGCACCGTCATCGAAGACCCCGATCACGATGCCCTGGATCTGCGCGCCCAGCAGGGAGAGGGCCGCCAGGGCCGCAAACAGGAGGCCCCAGCGGCCGGGCATCTGCAGGCTCAGGCCGGCAATGGCCGGGATCATGAGCATGCCGAGCCCGCTCGCGATGCCGCCGCTGGCATAGGTGAGCGCCGTGATGAGCGGGATGTCCGCCGCCGCCTGAAGGCCCACCTGGGTCTCGAAGGCAGGCTGGCGCAGGCGCCCGCAGAAGCCCAGCAGCAGGGCTGCGATCACGTAGATCCCCGCCGCCACCAGAAACACCTCCGGCAATGCATGGCCCAGGACGATCGGGCCGGTGCCCAGCCATTCCACCGTCAGCAGCAACCCGGCGATGAACAGGCGGTAGAAGGAAAAGGCCCGGAGTGATCGCCAGTTGAGTTCGGGCCGTGAGGTGGGCAGGGCGGGCACGGCCGAGGGGCTCAGTCGTCCCGGCGGGGGAGCCGATCGAGTTCGCGATGTTCCTCGCTGCAGTAGCGGCGCCCGTCGGACAACAGGGCCTCATCGTCCGGCACATGCAGGCCGCAATAGTCGCAACGCACCATGTTGCCCGAGGGCAGCGGGCGCTTCTCGGGCCGGGAATGGCCCAGGGGTTTGCGAACCAGCGTCCGGACGATCAGGAAGACCAGCACGACGGCCGCGATGAGAAACAGGATGCGCATGAGGGCTTCAGATACAGGAATTCAGAGACAAGATACAAGAAAATGCGTCTGATGGCCTGTCTGGCCGGGATTGGCCAAGGCCGGTTCGCGGCGGGGTCGCCGCTCCTACGGGTTGGTGTTGCGTAGGAGGCCCGACCCCGGGCCGAAAGGAGGCGGCACCCCGGGTAGGGCCGGTTCGCGGCGGGGTCGCCGCTCCTACGGGTTGGTGTTGCGTAGGAGGCCCGACCCCGGGCCGAAAGGAGGCGGCACCCCGGGTAAGGCCGGTTCGCGGCGGGGTCGCCGCTCCTACGGGGTGGTGTTGTGCAGGAGGCCCGACCCCGGGCCGAAAGGAGGCGGCACCCCGGGTAAGGCCGGTTCGCGGCGGGGTCGCCGCTCCTACGGGGTGAGTTCATTTCTTCCTTCCCAAGGAAAGGGGGTGCATTCATGTCAAGATTTCAGGGGCGAAACCTGCGCATTGGGCGCTGTTCGGAGTCGGGCCGGGCGTACCTGATCACTACGGTCACGTTGGATCGTAAACCGATCTTTTTGGATTTCTGCGCTGCCCGAACGCTCATCAAGATCCTCCGGGAGGAGCAGATCCGCGAAAAGGCGCTTACGCTCGCCTTCGTCGTGATGCCGGATCACCTGCATTGGCTGATGCAGCTCCATGGCTCGGACGCGCTCCAGCGGGTCGTGGGTCGGGTCAAGTCCATATCCGCGCGGCGCCTGAATGGTTGCATCTGGCAAGCGGGGTTTTACGACCACGCCGTTCGCCATGAAGAGGATCTGGTAGGACTTGCGCGTTATGTGGTTGCCAATCCGGTGCGTGCCGGATTGGTCCAAAGTGCACGGGATTACCCCCATTGGGATGCGATCTGGCTGTAGGAGGCCCGACCCCGGGCCGAAAGGGGGTGGCGCCTTGGCACGGGATTGTTCGCGGCGGGGTCGCCGCTCCTACGGGGTGGTGGTGTGCAGGAGGCCCGACCCCGGGCCGAAAGGGGGTGGGCCCTGGGCATGGTTTGTTCGCGGCGGGGTCGCCGCTCCTACGGGGTGGTGATGTGCAGGAGGCCCGGCCCCGGGCCGAATGGAGGCGGCACCCCGGGTAAGGCCGGTTCGCGGCGGGGTCGCCGCTCCTACGGGGTGGTGTTGCGTAGGAGGCCCGACCCCGGGCCGAATGGAGGCGGCACCCCAGGTAAGGCCGGTTCGCACGGGGTGGTGTTGCGTAGGAGGCCCGACCCCGGGCCGAATCGGGCTTGTACCCGGCATGGGGCGCCGGCAAGCGGCGCTACGGTATCGTCCGGGCTGCGGCCGCAAGGCCGTCCTTGTGCACTGCAGTGCACGGGGGTATCTTTCCCTTCATGAACCTGCACGAGTTCCAGGCCAAGGCCCTGTTTCGCGAGCATGGCATCCCGGTGCCCGAAGGGGTGGCCATGGACCGGGCCTCCGGGGCGGAGGCGGCGGTCGAGACCCTGGGCGGTGATGCCTGGGTGGTCAAGGCGCAGGTGCACGCGGGGGGGCGCGGCAAGGCCGGAGGCGTGCGCCGGGTGGAGGGCGTCAAGGCCCTGCGCGACGCCGTGGAGGACCTGCTGGGCAGCCGCCTGGTCACCCACCAGACCGGCGCCGAGGGCCTGCCCGTGAACCATGTGCTGGTGGAATCCCTGACCGGCATCTCCCGTGAACTGTATCTCAGCCTGCTGGTGGACCGGGCCCGGCGTCGGGTCGCCATCATGGCCTCCGCCGCCGGCGGCATGGACATCGAGACGGTGGCCGCCG